>DAHWBS010000019.1 GCA_027323445.1 Leptospirillum sp. | reverse complement strand
GTGTTTCTATGCCTTACCTTTCCAAAGTGGCCGCTGTTAGCGGCAGGTCCGGTTTCTCTTTTATGGCCGGGATTCCTGGAACGGTCGGTGGCGGGGTCGCCATGAATGCCGGCACTCCGGAGGGGGATTTTTCCCGGATAGTAAAGGAGATTCGGGTTGTCTCACCCTCAGGCGTGATCAAAAGTCTTTCGGGTGCGGATCTTGAGTTTTCCTATCGTCACTCCATCTTTTCAGGGTCTCTCCCGAAAAAAGAGAAATCGGGATCCTGTGCGATGCTTCCGGAGGGAGGGGTCATTCTGGATGTCCTTTTATCAGGGGAACCGGAAGATCCTGCCTTTTTGCAGGAAAAAAGCAAAGAATCCCTGTCGAGGAGAAGCGAGCGGCAGCCTCTCGACAAGCCGAGCCTTGGGTCTGTTTTCAGAAATCCGGAGTCGGATTATGCGGGACGCCTTATCGAGCTTTCCGGACTGAAGGGATCCCAAAAAGGTGGTATTCGTATCAGCCCCAAACACTGTAATTTTTTTATCAACGAAGGATCCGGAACGGCCGGAGAGTTTCTTGACCTGATGGAGGAAGCCCGACAACGGGTTTTGGTGCGGACAGGGATTGTGCTGTCTCCGGAAGTTCAAACATTGTTTTAGAATCTCATCAAGGTGAGTTCGCTGATCGATTGCTCAACGGCTTTTCAGAGAGGATAACGCGTGGTTTCAAGATTTGGTCGGGTAGCGGTGCTGTACGGTGGAGACTCTCCTGAGTCAGAAGTATCAAGGATGACAGGGGAAGGTGTTCTCTCTGTTTTGTCGGACCTCTCTGTGACTGTCCGGGGAATGGAGGTAGGGCCGGGGCTTCCAGCTCTTCTTTCGGAGTTCAGGCCGGATGCCTGCTTTCTTGCAACTCACGGCGGCAAAGGAGAAAACGGCTCCCTTCAGGGGATGCTTGAGGTCATGGAAATTCCCTATACGGGGACGGGAGTTCTGGGATCGGCACTTGGAATGAGCAAAAGCGTATCCAGACGGTTGTTCCGCTCCGGAGGACTTGTTGTGCCGGAAACGATTGAAATGTCGGAGCTCGACTCCTCCCGGGATCTGATCCTGCCATTTCCTTATCCTGTTATTGTAAAGCCGGAATCTGCCGGTTCATCGATCGGGATACTGAAAGTGGATTCTCCGGAACATCTTTCAGGGGCCATTTCTGATGCGATGTCTCACTCATCTAAAGTCCTTGTGGAACCCTTTCTTGTTGGGCGGGAGATTCAGGTGGGGATGCTTTCTGGAGAGCCGATAGGAATCATTGAAGTGATTCCGGATCCCAAAGAACCTTTTTATACCTTTTCCTCCAAGTATCAGCCAGGTGGATCCCGCCATATTTTTCCGGCATCTGTGACAAAGTCGGAAGAAAAAGCTTTGCGGCACGCAGCAAAGGTTGCCTGGGAGATTCTGGATCTGAGAGGAGTGGCTCGTCTTGACACGATCCTTACGCCGGATGGCCAGGTTGTTGTTCTGGAGATGAATACTCTTCCGGGAATGACGAAAACGTCGCTTTTACCCGAGATCGCCATGGGAATGGGCATCACTTTTCCTGACCTGGTGTGCCGTATATTAAATGGGGCCTGTCTCGATAGCGCTCCTGTTTCGCAAATCAAACAGTAAAAGATGGGTGAACCAGCCCGCCAAACCGTTTCCTTAACCCCGAAGAGTGTCATGAGAGGAAAGGGGCGGTGGGTTCTTGTCCTCATTTTTTGTCTGCTTCTTGTTCTTCTGGTCTTCCTTCCGCCTCCAGCCACCCGCGCTCCATCAAAAGTCTTCCATCTTGTCTTGAAGGGGCAGGGTGTTGTTTCAGTCCAGGCTGTCAGCTCCTGGATCGGACCGGACCCTCTTTCCCGGATGGGATCCAATAATTCGCTCCGCCTGTGGGTTCTTCATCATCCCTGGGTCAAGACTGCGGCTCTTGTCCGTCAGCCATGGGGTGGAGGTTCGGTGATCGTAACCCTTCAGAGACCGCAAGCGATTCTCCGTCCTCCGACGGCATTTTCTCCGGGACAGCCCTCCTTCCCCTGGGGAACTCCACGAATCCTTCCCTACCTCCTGCCCACAGGAAAGGTGGTGACGGGGTTGTCCGTTTCCGCTTTCAAGGATCTTTCTGAGGTTATCCTTCAGACCCCCCTCAAATCCGGAGATGGCGACCGGCTGTTGAAAGTGATCCGAAGAGAGCGAAAATGTCAGGATCAGGGGGCGCCCAAAGGAAGAACATTTATTTTTTTGGGAAAACACGAAGTCAGGATGCTTCCGGATCATGCTTCCTATTACCTGGTCCTTCCGGAGGGAAAGTCATGCGATCCGTTCAGGATGCTCAGACGATTTTTCAAGTCTCATCGGGTCGATCCCGGGGGCCATTTGACGGTAGGAGACAGCGGACCTGTTCTTGGAATCGATCTCCGTTTCTCCAAAATGATCCTTTTACGGCAGAGGGTGCCTGAAAAACCTCTTCCGGGGAAACATCCCCTCAGGAGAAAGTTGTGATCATTTTGAAGGTGTGAGAAAATCATTCGGTCTTGATATTGATGAATTAAGCAGATTCTTCTGGTTTTGTCTGGTAAGGTCGATGGGAAATGGCGCAATGTTTATGAGGGTGGAGTATTTATGGAACTGAAGGAGTCACAACGTTTTCCGGAAAGCTCTCTGTATGCGGCGCTTGATCTGGGGTCAACAAAGGTTGTAGCGATTGTTGGAAATGCGCTCGAAGACAATTTGTTCGAAATTGTTTCTGTTGGCGTTTCTCCAACGGGAAATTTTATCAGAAATGGAACGATTGTTGATGTCCAGCAAGCTGTCTCTGCGATCAACAGGGCTCTGGACCAAGTGGTCAGGGTTGTTGGAAGGCCAGTCAAAAAAGTCGTTGTTGGCTTTGCCGGTGGTGAAGTGGTTGGAACGGATCAGCGGGTGATTGTAGCGCTCCGTGACCGGGAAGTTCAGCTTCCGGACATTGAAAAGGTCATGCAGGAAGCCCGGTCAATGGTCAATCGACCGGTATCCGAGATTCTGCATGTTATTCCAAAGTCCTATACCATTGATGATCTTGCCGGAATTCCAAATCCTATCGGAATGGTGGGGAATCGCCTCGAAGCGTCTGTCCATGTGATCAAGGGCTCCGAAATGGTCATTGCCAATCTGCGAAGAACCGTCGAACGGGCGGGGCTTTCAGTGCTGGATGGTGACCTGATCCTTCATCCATTGGCCAGTGCGCGGGTTGTTCTCTCCGAAGATGACAAGGAGCTGGGGGTTATTCTGGTCGATATAGGGGGCGGGACAACCAATGTTGCCGTTTACGTCAATGGAGCCATTGTCGGTGTAAGGGTCATCCCTTTGGGGGGTATCAATATGACCCGGGATCTGGCCATTGTTCGACGCGTCTCCCAGGAAGATGCCGAGAGGATCAAAATCCAGACTCTTTCGAGACTGTCTGATTCCGGAACAGACGACGAGGAACCTCGAGAGCCACTGGATGCTCCTTCCAGGGAGGTTGTTGAAATTGTCGAGGCCAGACTCGTCGAGATTCTGGAGCGGGTTGTCACCTGTCTCAAGGAAATGAAGGTGGATGTCCAGTATCTCCAGAGAGGTGTCGTCTTGACAGGAGGGGTTAGCAATATGCCTCAGATGGTCGAAATTGCCAGGAAGGTTTTATCCCCGCTTCATGTTACGCTTGGGTCGGTGGACTCCCGGATCCAGGGAGTTGTGGACCGAGCATCCCTTCCAGAGTACTCCTCGGCGGTGGGGCTCCTTTTTTGTGCCAGGGACCATTGGGGTGAGATGGTTTCGGAGGTTGATCCACCAAAGCATGAAGCCAGTCTCCCCCTTCCGGAGAAGAAGCCTTCCGGCTCCATCTGGAGCTGGATCAAGGAAATTATTTAACGGAGAATCATCGGGAATTTTGTTTTTGAGATGAACCGGATTTCTGGATGTGAAGATATATTTGAAAGGATTGTTCCGATGGAAGACCAGAAGCCGTTGATCGACTATAACCAGTCCGGCCTTTTAAATGCCCGCATTATCGTTGTCGGCGTCGGCGGGGGTGGATGCAATGCCGTTTTATCGATGATTCAGGCGGAAGTCTCAGGAGTTGAGTTTGTTGCGGTCAATACGGACCTTCAGGCATTGAACAGGGTTCCGGCGAACAGGGTCCAGATCGGTGCTTCTACCAGCAGGGGGCTTGGTGCGGGGGCCAATCCCGATATCGGCAGAAAAGCGGCTCTTGAAGACATTGAGAAGATCCGTAATGTGCTAAAAGGCGCGGACATGGTTTTTGTGACCGCGGGAATGGGGGGTGGGACCGGTACGGGTGCGGCTCCGGTTGTTTCGCAGGTGGCGATGGAGCTTGGGGCGCTCACGGTTGCGGTCGTCACTCGTCCCTTTTCCTTCGAAGGCCCCAAAAGGGAGGCCAATGCCCAAAAAGGACTCTCGGAGCTTAAGAAAAACGCGGATACACTGATCGTCATTCCAAACGACAGACTTATGGCTGTGGTGGGAAAAGATGTTCCCCTGACAAATGCATTCAAGACAGCCGACGATATTCTCCGCCAGGGTGTGCAGGGAATATCCGATATTATTACGAAGCCTGGCTTGATTAATTTGGATTTTGCCGATGTGCGGACGACAATGTCCAAAATGGGACGTGCCGTCATGGGAATCGGCTCGGGAACCGGTGAGAAAAGGGCGGTTGAAGCGGCCAAAAATGCAATCAACAGCCCTCTTCTGGAAGAAGCTTCCATCCGGGGTGCAAGAGGTGTCCTGGTGAACTTCAGCGGAGGGTCGGATATGACTCTTCATGAGGTGATGGAAGCGTCCAATCTCATTCAGGAGGAGGGTCAGAAGGGACTCAATATTATTTTCGGAACGGTGGTTGACGAATCCCCCCAGGAGGCGATTCATATCACTGTCATTGCTGCGGGATTTGATCTTCCGGGGGCAGAGGACATTGCCGTTGCTGAAACGTTGTCCCCCTCCGTTGAGATTGACCCGGAGGCGCTTCAGTCGATACCCGCCTATCTCAGGAGACAGGCTCCCATGACCAAGTTGCCCCTGGACAGGGATGGGATCGAGGAACAGACAGAGTTTGATCCGTCGCACGTCGATACCCCGGCCATCTGGAGAAAGCGGGGAGATGCCTAGTGTACCTCAGACATCCGCTCCTTTCCTTAAACAGGATTGAGCATGGTTTTGGCCTTCTTTCTTCTCCGGATGCCAGTCAAAAACCGATAACAGCCCGTCAGGTTCACGGTGTTGATGTTTTTCGGGTGGGGCAAGGTGGTGAAACTCTTGAGTCGGATGGTTTGTGGACGGATTCTCCCGGAGGAAAAGTTGGGGTATGGACGGCGGATTGTCTTCCGGTTCTCTTTTCCAACAAGACCGGGAGTGTTGTTTGTGCCGTTCATGCCGGATGGCGTGGAGCTGTGAGGGGAATTGTTACCGAGGCACTTTCCCGACTCAAAAGGGATGCCGGCCTTCTTCCCTCAGATCTTCTTGTCGTTCTGGGGCCCTCTGCAGGCCGCTGCTGTTATGAGGTCGGTCCGGAGGTTCACTCTGAAGTGGCTTCCCGCTATCCGGATTTCATTGGCCGGAAAGCTCATCCGAACCATCTTGACCTTCCGGGTCTTGTCCTGTACCAGCTGGCTGTGGCTGGGGTTCCTGCCAGCCAGACAGGTTCGATCGATTTATGCACAATCTGTCATCCGGATCTTTTTTTCTCTCACCGAAGACAGGGGAGACTGAGAGAAGGTCGATCCATGATCAACTGGATAAAGACATCATCGTGACCCGGGATGAGATCCTTTCCGGTCGACTCAACCGGATCCGTGAGCTGATCGCGAGGGAAGCTTCCTCTGTTTTTCCCAATCGTACAATCGGATCTTCCATAGAGATTGTTGCTGTTACGAAGGCTGCATCCGATGAAGACTTCCTCGCGATGGCTGCCTTGAATGTTCCTCTTGCAGAAAATCGATGGGAGCAGCTGTCATCAAGAGTTTCTTTGGCGAGAAATGCCGGGCTCAATCCTCCGTTTCACTTTATTGGTGCCCTTCAGCGCAGGTCGACAAAAGAAAAAGGCATTCCTGTCCGTTTGATATCAACTGTTGACCGGCAGAACATCTTGCCGGTACTTGATAACATGGCTCTATGCCATGGTGTTTGCCAGCCTGTTCTTGTTGAGATCGATCTTTCCGGGATACCGGGGCGAAGTGGCGTATTGCCCGAATCGCTTCCCTCTCTTTTGGAGTCGATCACAGCTGCCAGATCGCTCCTTCTCAAGGGACTTCTTGTCATGGGGGTTCCTCCATCACCCTCGGGGGATTTGTCTGAGACCCTGAGGATTTTCGAGAGAGGGAAAGAGCTTTTTGATTGGCTTTCTGGACAATGGTCCGGAATTGATACTCTTTCCATGGGGATGAGTGGGGATTTTCTTGAAGCGGTTCGGTCAGGCTCCACACAGGTTCGCCTTGGAACAATCTTGTTCGGAAAGGAAGAGATCATTGGTTGAACACACCCTGTATGGATCCTCCGCCATATGGATCATCGGAGGCGGAAAAATGGGAGAAGCCTTTCTGGCAGGGGCTTCCGGGTACTATTCTGAAATGGGCCGCAAAAATGACCTTATTGTCATTGAGCCTGTTGAGAGCATCAGGGACAGGATCACCTCCGGATACGGGGTTGCGACGTTCCCGTCTGTCGGGAAGGTGATTGAGAAGGGCCTTTTTCCTGAAATGATTTTTCTGGCTGTCAAGCCGGACCGATTTCTATCCCTGGCAGGAGAGCTTGAACCACTTTCTTCTCCGGTTCTTGCGATTTCCGTAATGGCCGGCGCCACTCTTGCTCTTCTGGAAGGACACCTTCCCCGTTTCCGATGGGTCAGGACCATGTCAAACCTTGCCCTGACGACCGGAGAGGGGATGACCGTTATTGCTGCCGGATCCCGAGCGACTTCTTCCGACGAACGTCTTGTCATGGATCTTTTCTCCCGAATGGGAAAGGCGCTTTCCCTTTCCGAGAAAGATTTTGACATAGCGACGGCTATTGCCGGATCAGGTCCGGGGCTTATGGCTCTGGTGGGAGATTCTCTGGTCGATGCGGGGGTGTTGTTTGGTCTGAAGAAGGAGACGGCTTCCCTGCTGGTCGCCCAGATGTTTTTTGGAACCGGATCGCTTCTTCTTTCCGGATGCTCTCCTTCAGAACTGAAGGGGCAGGTTTGTTCCCCCGGGGGGACAACCATTGAGGGTTTGGCGAGCCTTGAAGCCAGGGCTGTCCGGGGTGCATTCATCGAGTCGATTGCTGCTACAGTGGAGAAGTCCAGGCAACTTGGTGGAAATGCTTCCGGCGGGAGCGAGGCCAAGGGCTGATTTTTATTTCAAATGAGGAGAGGATTATTCATGTTGCTCTACCGGCTTCTGTATCTGTATTCCTGGATCATCATCATTCGTGCCCTGATTTCCTGGATTCTTCCCGATAGGTCCCACCCTGTCGTACGATTTCTGGAAATGCTGACTGAGCCGGTTCTGGCTCCGATCCGGAAGCTTGTTCCGCCGGAAAAGCTCGGAGGAATGGATATTTCTCCGCTGATCGTCATCTTTTTGATCCAGGTCCTCCAGCACTTTATCTATTGATGTTCGATTCCGTGATCTGATTGCCCCTGAATAAAATCCATCTTCTTTTTTCTGAGAGGAGGTTTTTGAATGATAGACCACAATCGAATCAATGAACTAAGACATATGGAGTTTGCAAAGGTCTTTCGTGGTTACGAGCCGAAGGAGGTTGATGCCGTTCTTTCCCAGGTCATTTCTGAAATGACAGAGCTTCTTGACGAGCGTCGTGGTTTTGAAGAAAAAATGGCAGAATTCTCGGCCCGTTCCGGAGATATTTCCGGGAAAGAAGCCCTGTTGGGGGCAGCTTTTTTAAAAGCTGAACAAATAGCCGAATCTCTCAGGGAATCGGCCCGGCGAGAGTCCGAGGCCATGATCGAGGAAGCCCGCAGGGAAGCTTCCCGCATCCTTGACGAGGCCAAAAATGTCCATGCCCGGTCTGTCATGGAGATGGAAGGGACAAGGGATGAGTGGTTGCTGGGACTTTCCAGCGTCAGGATGGATGTCCAGAAGCTTTTGACAGGGCTCTCTCAGCTTGAGGAAAAATGGTTGTTTCTGGATCCGGATCAGAGCCGGGGCAATGGGGAGCCGGAGGCCGATGCTTGACCGGTAGAACAGGTCAGAACAGCTCAAAATTATTTGTGTGTGTTCACCCGGGGAAAAGGTCAGATCGGTTTTATCTTGTCGACGAGGCGTTTCATGTCGATCTTTCCGCAAGGGCCGTTGATGGACAGGCCAACCAGCATCTTGTGCAGTTTCTGGGAAAGATTCTGTCCGTTCCTCCATCCTTTCTCGTGATCAGGCGGGGATCCTCGTCCCGTTACAAAGAAGTGGTTTTCCCTATCGCAGAGGATGATCTGAAGGCGCGAGCCAGAGCGGTTGTGTCCGTGTAAGGGTCAGTCAAATGTCAGGCTGGCGCTTTTGACCTCATGGCCATCATCCACCCTGATATCAAGGGTGATCGAATCAACCGGGGATCCGCCAAGCCACAGCGTTCGCTCCGATGTTTCTCCCGGAGCGATGGGCTCAAACAAAAGGTATGTCGGGGGAAGTTTCAGGGGGATGGTCGAACCATTTCCGATTTTGTAATGGGCTCCCAGGATCTGGTATTTGATAGGGGATTTCCCTGTCAGATGGATCTTGAAATAGGCAACCGAAGGAGAGAGCATCATCTGGATGTTCATGTTCCAGTCAAGACCCTGTATGCTCTTGAACGTTGTCCTGGTACTGATGCTTCTTTCCGAGACGATCTTGTGCTTTCCAAAAAGAGGCTTGCCCGAAAGACCTACGATCGATCCGCCGATTCCGGCTACCAATAAAAGACCGACAACAATGTAGACCGCTACAGCTGTTGGTGAAAACCCGGGTTCTTCCCTCGGCTTTGAAGGCTGAAAAAAGGCTTCATCCGGCAACTCCTGATAGGGATTCTGCCCATCTTTCGAGATTGGTGTGGTCGGGGCATCATGGTTTTTAGGAGCATGGCGATTTTGGTCGCTATGCTCCTTCGGGTCTCGTTTCGGGGGTGTCACTGGTGGGGAAGTCATCTGGGCTCTGTGGCTCCGAAAGAATTGGTCACTGTCTTTTCTCCTGATCAAGCATAATTTTTCCATTCTAACGCTACTTGCTTCGGAGGGCAAGGATAGCTGGAATGTTTACCGTTTTTTGCTGATCTCCAGAATGATGCAGCAAGGATTATTGGGTGGGGAATATGCTGACGGGTCAGATGGCTGCCGGTGGGGAGTGATGGCGAAAATGGATTATGATCTGATTACGATTGGTGCAGGCGGAGGTGCCTATCCAGCGGCCTTCAGGCTTGCCCATGCAGGGATGCGCGTACTGATGGTCGATTGGAAGGGGGTCATGAGCGGAAACTGTCTGGCGGAGGGATGTGTACCGTCAAAAGCTGTCCGTGAGGTTGCAGAGCAATGGGGTCGACAACGAAGATTTTCTTCTTTCGGGCTCAAGGGTGAGATTGCTTTCGACTTTCTTGCCATGATGGAGCACAAGGACTCTGTTCAAAGGTTGCGTTATGAGCAGCATGATCAGGAGTTATCCCGGACCCCGGGGCTTTCCCTTCTGAAAGGGGCGGCCAGAATGATTTCCGGCCATGAGGTTTCGGTTCTGACCGATGAAGGCGAAAAACGATTTTCAGGACAGTCTATTCTGATTGCAAGCGGTTCCGATGTCTTCATACCACCGATCCCCGGTGTGAACCTTTGTCTGACGAGCCATGATCTGTACAAACTGGACTCGCCCATTCAATCATCTCCTTCTTCGCTGGTTGTTATTGGAGGAGGATATGTTGGACTTGAAACGGCCACCTTTTTTGCATCCTTCGGGACATCTGTTACGGTGCTTGAAATGGGCGATGCGCTCCTTCCAGGGGTCGATCCGGAAATTGTGGCAATGCTTGTTCCTCAACTTTCTTCTTCCATCACAACGGTTCTTTCTTCCCAGGTTCTTTCTGTATCCTTGCGAGGTGACGGGAAAAGAATTGTGCGTTACCGCCAGAATCATGAAGAAGCGGACGTTGTCGCGGAGATGGTTTTTTTGGCGGCGGGGAGGCGTCCGGTGATTCCGGACGGAGTAAGGGAGATTGGGGTTGTCATGAGCCAAAAAGGGATTGCAGTGGACGACCGGATGAGAACGAACATCCCTCATATTTTTGCATGCGGGGACGTGAATGGAAAAACGCCTCTTTTTCATGCGGCGGTCAGACAGTCTCTGGTGTGTGCACACCAGATCATGGGAGGGGACTTTTCATCGGACAGGATGGATTTAGAATCGGTCCCGACAACGGTCTTTACCTTACCGGCAGCATCGTATGTTGGTTTGACGCCATCCGTTTTGAAGGAGCGGAAGATTCTCTTTAAAAGAGCTTCCTATCTGTTCGAAGAGGATTCCCGTGCTCAGATCTTTGGAGAAACGGGTGGAGGCGTCCACCTTTTTTTTCATTTTGAAACACTCAAGCTTCTGGGAGGGTATGTGGTCGGAATCGATGCGGAAAATTTAATCGGAGAAATCGGACTGGCCGTTTCTGCCGGGCTTTCGGCCAGAGACCTTGCTTCTTTTGCCGATCAGCATCCGATGGCATCGGAAGGGATTTCCAAGGCTGCAAGATCTTTTTTTTAGGCGCCATCCTTGAATTTTCTTGGCGGGAATGGTTTTGACTGATGCCTTTTTAACGGTTCGCGAGTGATCAAGGAGGAATCATGGCAAAAGAATTGAGCAGTATGGACCTTCAGGGTCTCGATGGCTATTGGCGAGCGGCAAATTATCTCTCCCTCGGGATGTTGTATCTCAGGGAGAACCCGCTTCTTCGGGAACCGCTTGTTCCCGCCCATATCAAAAGGCGGCTTCTGGGACATTGGGGATCTGATCCAGGACAGAGTTTTGTATGGGTTCACCTGAACAGGCTGATCCGTGAACAGGATTTAAATGTCCTGTATATCAGCGGTCCGGGACATGGCGCGCCTGCAAGTCTTGCCAATGCCTACCTTGAAGGAACCTACTCCGAGGTTTACCCGGATCGCGGGCAGGATATGGAGGGGCTCAGGCAGTTTTTCCGGAAATTTTCAAGCCCTGGCGGGATTGGCAGCCACTGCACACCTGAATTGCCCGGATCGATCAATGAAGGAGGTGAACTCGGATACAGCCTGTCCCATGCTTTTGGTGCGGCATTCGATCACCCGGACCTGATTGTCGCAGCTGTTGTGGGTGACGGAGAAGCGGAAACCGGTCCCTTGGCCACTTCCTGGCACTCGAACAAGTTTTTGAATCCGGAGACTGATGGTGCCGTCCTCCCGATCCTCCACCTGAACGGTTATAAAATTGCGAATCCAACTATCCTT
Source organism: Leptospirillum sp. (assembly GCA_027323445.1). GTDB lineage: Bacteria > Nitrospirota > Leptospirillia > Leptospirillales > Leptospirillaceae > Leptospirillum. Next base: position 8,587 of record DAHWBS010000019.1, on the reverse strand, counting down.
TCGCGCATTTCTCCTTCGGAGCTCAAGAGTCTCTTTGTGGGATATGGATACACTCCTTACGTGGTGGAGGGGGATATTCCGATGGAGATGCACCGGAAGATGGCCAGAACGCTCGACCGGTGCATTCGGGATATCCATTCGATCAAGCGCCGCGCCCGCAATGGGGAGAATCTTCAACGACCCCGGTGGCCGATGATTATTTTGAGAACCCCAAAAGGGTGGACCGCACCAAAAACTCTGGATGGTCACAAGATTGAGGGTTTCTGGCGGGCCCATCAGGTTCCTATTCTCGATGTTGAAACCAATCCGGCTCATTTGAAAGTTCTTTCCGACTGGCTGTTGAGCTACCGTCCCGAAGAGTTGTTTGATGAGAACGGACGGCTCTTTGAACGATTCAGGAAGCTTGCCCCGGAAGGGGAGAGGCGAATGAGTGCGAATCCTCTCGCCAACGGTGGACTGTTGCGAAAGCCTCTTCGACTTCCGGATTTTCGGAACTATAAAGCTCTGTTTTCCAAGCCAGGGGAGAAGTATTTGGGCAATACCACAGTGCTTGGAGAATTCCTTAGGGATGTTTTTCGTGAAAATCCGGACAATTTCCGCCTGATGGGTCCGGATGAAACGGCTTCGAATCGTTTGAGTGCCGTCTATGAAGCTTCCCAAAAAGCCTGGATGGCTGATATCCTTCCGGAAGATGCCGACGGTTCCGAGCTGTCACAAAAAGGCCATGTGATGGAGATGCTCAGCGAGCATACTCTCGAGGGATGGCTTGAGGGGTACCTTCTGACGGGAAGGCACGGTTTTTTCAACACATATGAAGCCTTTGCCCATATTATTGACTCCATGGTCAATCAACATGCCAAATGGCTTGAGAAATGCAAGACGGAGGTTTCCTGGCGTGCTCCGATTTCTTCGTTGAATATCTTGTTGAGCTCGACGGTCTGGAGGCAGGACCACAATGGCTTTACGCATGAGGATCCCGGATTTATTGATGTCATTTCCAATAAAAGCGCTTATGTCACAAGAGTCTACCTTCCTCCGGATGCGAATTGCCTTTTATCGGTGGCCGATCACTGCCTCAAAACCACCGATTACATAAACGTGATTGTGGCGGACAAACAGCCGCATCTTCAGTTCCTAGACATGGACAGCGCCATTCGCCATTGTGCTAAGGGGATTGGTCTGTGGGAGTGGGCTTCAAACGATGCCGGTTCGGTCCCGGATGTCGTCATGGCAAGTGCCGGAGATGTGGTGACGATCGAGTCCATTGCCGCCGTGGCTATTTTGCGGGAGAACTTTCCGGAGCTCAAAATTCGTGTTGTGAATGTTGTGGATCTTTTCAAGCTTCAGCCCGAATCGGAACATCCTCATGGACTTTCGGATCGGGATTTCGACAGCCTTTTTACGGTTGACAAGCCAATTATCTTCAATTTTCATGGTTATCCCTCACTTATCCATAAGATGGCCTACAGGAGAAGAAATCATGCAAACCTTCATGTGCGGGGATACAAGGAGCAGGGAGGGTTGAATACCCCTTTGCAACTGGCGATTGCGAACCAGATCGACCGGTTCAATCTGGCGATCGATGCCATTGACCGGGTTCCGCATCTTCAATGTACCGGCGCTCATGTCAAGGAGTGGCTGAAGGATCAGATCACTGACCACTTGAATTATGCCAGGGAAGAAGGTCTTGACCGGCAGGAAATAACGAACTGGAAATGGCCATTTTGAATTTTTGTCTGCAGACGGAGCAGTGCGACGAAGTTTTTGATTAAATGATTGAAAAATCCTGATGGAGGCTGGCATGTCGTCTGAAAAAATGAGTGCACCTGAAACTGCGAAAAAAACTTTACGCCTTGATGGATTGACAAAACTTGGCCAGAGCCTTTGGCTTGACAGTATCAGCCGGGAGCTGATGGACTCGGGGGAGTTGAAAAACCTGATCGAAGTTGTCGGGATCAGGGGAATGACCTCGAACCCGACGATTTTTGAAAAGGCCATCAATGGAAGCCCTTCCTACGATAACGAGATCGCGATCCTGTCTCGAAAAGGGTACTCAACAGAGCAGATCGTCAGGTTTTTGATGGTCCGGGATATTCGGAGGGCCTGTGACTTTTTTCTTCCTCTCCACAAAGAATCGGGAGGAAATGATGGCTTCGTATCGATCGAGGTGAGCCCGCTTTTATCACGAGAGACAAAAGCGACGGTTGCCGAGGCCAAACTTTTGCATGCTCTTGTTGACCATCCCAACCTGATGGTGAAGGTGCCCGGAACTCCGGAAGGAATGCCGGCAATTGAGGAGCTGACATCTATCGGCATCTCCATCAATGTCACGCTTCTTTTTTCTCCAGAGTCCTATCGAAGCGCAGCGATGGCCTATGTAAAGGGACTCACGCGCTTTCTTGAAAAAGGGGGAGACATCTCTCGCGTTCACAGTGTGGCGAGTGTTTTTGTCAGCAGGATTGATACATTGGTTGACCGAAAGCTGTCCGATCTCAAAAAGCCACAGGCAGACATTCTGAGAGGGCGTCTGGGAATCGAAAACTGTCGCACGATCTATGCAATATTTGAGGAGGTTTTCAAGGGGGAATTTACGAAAAAACTGACACCCAAAGGAGCTCATGTCCAAAGACCACTATGGGCATCGACCGGTACAAAAAATCCGGAATACTCCGATGTCCTTTATGTGGATTCATTGATTGCCCCGGATACGGTGAACACCGTTCCCATGGCGACATTAAAGGCATTTGTCGACCATGGAAAGCTCTCTCAGGCCCTGTTGGTCAAAAAAGGAAGCGATCAGGCGTTTTATAAAGAGCTTGCCTCTTTCGGGATTTCTTGCGAGCAGGTTTTTCAAACGCTTCTTGAGGAAGGTCTTAAGGCATTCGAACAGTCATTTGAGACGCTTAACTCGGCGATTCTGGATAAGGTCAAGTCGATGAACCCGGGGCGATCTTCCGATAAGGGCGTCACAGAAACATCGGAATGGGCCAGTGAAATGAAATCATTGATCGAAACATGGGAGAAAACGGGGGTTCCCGGAAAGTAACCATCCATAAAATCCAAAAGCCCTCGAAATCGTTTTGGCGTCTTCGGGGGCTTTACTTCTTTTGTGCTGAAACTACTTCTGCGACAGAATCCACTTCACGACGTCCTCGGCCTGTGGAAGCGGGAGACCTGGGTGTGGTGGCATGGCCATTCCGCCGGTGTCGGCGGTCCAGTTTCCACCTCCGCCGGAGATGATTTTTTGTGCAAGGACCTTTACGACCCCTTTTTGCCCGCGGTAGCGGTCGGCAATCATTTTAAAAGAAGGACCCACGAGCTTTTGGTCGACGCTGTGGCAAGAGGCGCAGTCCTGAGACCCCATGATCTTCTGCGCATCATCCGCCTGAGCTGTTGCCGTCAGAAGAAGCCCTGAAAAGAGTGTTGCGGCAATCACCGTTTTTTTCATTTTGACCCCCTTTTTTACAATTTCCAGAAGCTGAAAGCAGATCGGAATAATTTTACTCTTCTTCCGGAGAAGAAGTAAAACAGTTTTTGGGGATTATCCAAGTTTTCGTCTAAAAAAATAGCCAGCCAGGAGAAGTGCGCTCACTCCAATAGCCAGAAGCGCCGCATATTCCGGCAGTAAAATGGAAACTCCCGCTCCTTGCAGGAACACCTCTCTCAGGATCACCATAAAATACCGAAGCGGGTTCAAAAGTGTCAGATTCTGGATAAAGGTCGGCATGTTGGCGATTGGAGTTGCGAACCCCGAGAGAATGATTGAGGGAACAAGAAAAAGAAATGCTCCGAGAAGCCCTTGCTGTTGAGTTGAAACAAGGGAACTGATCATCAGGCCAACTCCGAGTCCGGAAAGAATAAACAGGAAAAGCCCCAGGTAAAGGGCTCCCACAGATCCCCGCAGTGGGATATGAAAGATGAGTACGGCCAGGACGATGATCCCTGTCGCCTCGACCATTCCGATCGCAAAGCCCGGTAGAACCTTTCCCAGAATGATATCGAACGGTGTCAGGGGTGTCACCAGAAGTTGGTCAAAGGTTCCTTCTTCCCGTTCCCTGGCAACAGAAAGTGCTGTGACGAGCAAGGTGACCACAAGCGTCAAAAGCCCCACAATTCCAGGAACGATAAACCAGCGGCTCTTGAGATTGGGGTTATACCATGCGCGCAAAGTGATCGGCGCAATCGGAGGGGGAATACCTCTTTCTGAGGCGATTTCTGTTGTGTAGTTGCTGACGATCGTTTCGACGTATCCGAGAAGAATCATGGCGGTGTTGGACTGACGACCGTCAAGGAGCACTTCGACCATTGCGGGAGTTGAGGACAGCAGATTGCGGCTGAAATCGCTCCTGATATGGATAACCAGCAGGACTTTTCTGTTGTTCATCAAGGGTGCGACTTCCTGTTCGTGCGTAATTGTTCCCGCAAGCTTGAAGTTCGGAGAACCCGAAAATCGGGCAAGAAGCTGTCTTGAATATCGTCCCGTGTCTTCATTCCAGACCGCGTAGGAAATATTGTTCAGGTCAAATGTTGCCGCATAGCTAAAGACCAGCAGCTGGACTGTGGGGGGAACAATCAGGACCATCCGGCTTTTCTTGTCACGGAGAAGGGCCAGAAACTCTTTCTGGACAAGTCTCAGAATCCTGAGAAGTCTCTGCATTATTCAATCCTTTTTCTGCTGATGCGACGAATCAGGGCAAAAAGAAAGACGCTGAACAGTGCAAGTGCGACGGAATTCGGAATGATGACTCCCGGAATATCTCCAGCAAGAAAGACTGACTGGAGTATGGTCACAAAATAGCTTGCAGGAATGATATGGGTAATGGCCTGGATCAAGGAAGGCATGGAATGGATATCAAAAATAAATCCCGAAAGGATGAAGGCAGGAAGAAAGGTAAAGACAATCGCGATTTGCCCGGCGACAAACTGGTTTTTTGCTGCAGTGGAGATTAAAAGTCCCATGCCGAGAGCGGATGTCAAAAACAGGGACGATGTTATTGTCAGCGCGAATATCGATCCTCTCAGGGGAACTTCAAATAAAAAATGGCTCATGAGAACAGACAGTGCCATGCCGCTCATTCCCAGAACAAAATAGGGAATGAATTTCCCGATCAAGATCTCCCCGATTGAAACAGGAGTGACAAAGAGTGACTCCATGGTGCCCCGTTCCCACTCCCTTGCGATCACAAGGGCTGTCAGAAGTGCCCCTATCAAGGTCATGATGACAGCGATCAGTCCCGGGATCAGAAAGTCCCGGCTCCTGTTATCAGGGTTGAACCAGATCCGGGCCTGAAGTTCTATGGGCAATCTGGAGGCCAGTCGCTCACGCTGATTCCGAAGGGTCAGCCATGTTTGCCATGTATTATTCAGATAGCCTTCGACGAGTCTTGCCGTATTGTCATCGACTCCATCGACGACGACATGAATCGGTGCATTGTGAAAAGACTCGATTCCTCTTCCAAAGTTTTCCCGAAGCCAGAGAATTCCTTCCACATCCTGACGTTTTAGAGCATCAATGGCATCGTGGATGTCGGGATAGGGTCTGGGTGTAAACCAGCGGGAGTTTCTGAGGCTTGCAATGAAGCCCTCTGATGCGGGGGTGCGGCTGTCCTGGACGATGGCAATGGGTACATGGCTTGCATCGAGCGAAACACCATAGCCGAAAATCAGCAGCAGGACAAATGGAAGGACAAAGGCAATGGCAAGGCTTGAAGGATCCCGGACAATCTGAAGTGATTCCTTGTAAACGAGTGCCCTGACTCTGTTCACTTTTGATGAAAGAGAGCTGTGAACAGATGGCTGGCTCATTTTTGATCACCCTGTGTTTTTTTGAAATCGGAGAGAAGGGAGACAAAGGCATCTTCAAGCGATGGATCGGGAATTCGGGGTGATTTTGTTTTTTCCTTGATTTCTGAAGGGCTTCCCATGGCGAGAAGTGCTCCCTGTGCCATGATGAGCAGACGATCACAGTATTCTGCTTCTTCCATAAAGTGGGTTGTGACGAGGACGGAGACTCCGACTGTCGCCAATGCGTTGATGATATGCCAGAACTCCCGGCGGGCATTGGGGTCGACACCTGATGTCGGTTCATCGAGAAAAAGGATGGAAGGTTCATGGATCAGTGCGCATGAAAGGGCAAGTCTCTGCCTGAACCCCAGTGGCAGGATGCCGGAAGAGACATTCCTGTAAGGTTCAAGTTCAAAAAAAATTAATGAGTCCTGGATTTTCTCTTTTTGCTGTGTGCCGGAAAGTCCATAGGCGCTACTGTAAAAAGTCAGATTCTGAAAGACGGTAAGCTGAGAATAGAGGGAAAATTTCTGAGCCATATACCCGATGCTCTGTCTCGCATGTGCCGCCGCCCTCCGGACATTTTCCCCGGCTACTACGAGTTTTCCGCCTGTTGGCGCCAGAAGTCCCGAGAGTATCCTGAATGTTGTGGTCTTTCCGGCCCCATTGGCTCCCAAGAGCCCAAAGACCTCTCCTTTCCTGACATGAAAGCTCAGATTGTCCACAGCCCTGAAGGAGCCAAAATCACGAACAAGATTTTCAACCTCAATGGCATAGGGGCTCCCATTTTTATTGTTTTTGTTCCGGGACTGTCTTGGATAAAGCCGATCGATGGAAATGAGTTTGGGTGTTGCATTCGTAATTTTTTTGATTCGGGACATGAAGGCATCCTCAAATCGGGGAGGTACCGACTTGAGGATGATCTCTCCCAGACTTTCAGAAAAGGTCGGAGGGGTATCCCCACCCATGACAATCCGGATCGTGGATCCTTCAAGAACGGTGTCAACAACTCCGGGCAAAAGCGAAAGGGTGGGTTCTACGATCCTTGGCGATTGGCCGGGAGTTTCAGCCCGGTACCCGTGTCCGGCCACTTCTTTCCGGAAGGATTCGGGTGTGCCGCTGCCCAGTATTTTTCCATTGTAGAGGATCAGAATCTCGTCGCATCGTTCCGCTTCGTCAAGGTAGGAGGTGCTGACGAAAAGAGTGGATCTTGATTCCCTGACGAGCTTTCGAAGAATCTCCCATAATTCCCGTCGGGAAACAGGGTCAACTCCTACGGTCGGTTCATCCAGAAGCAGAATGGGCGGTTGATGAACAAGAGAACAGGCAACCCCGAGCTTCTGTTTCATCCCTCCGGACAATTGACCTGCCAGACGTTTCCCGAAGGGGGAAAGGGCTGTCATCGAAAGAAGTGGGGCATAGAGTTCTTTTCTTCGATTCCTGGGCACTCCCTGAAGATCGGCATAGAGGTCCAGGTTTTCCTGGACGGATAGATCTTCATAGAGGCCGAATTTTTGGGGCATATAGCCAATCGATCCCTGAACCGACAATGGATCTCGGGAGGGATTGTTTCCCATAATCCGGATCTCTCCCGAATCGGGTAAAAGCAGGCCTGCCAGAAGTCTCATCAGGGTGGTTTTTCCTGCTCCGTCAGGACCGATGAGACCGGTGATTGAGCCTTCTTTCAGGGAAAAGGTGATATTGTCGAGAGCCGTAAGAGTGCCTCTTGGCGAAGGAAATGTTTTTGTCAGACCATTGGCGCTGATCAGAGCCTCCGGAGAAGTGAGATCAGCCATGGGGTGAGATTTCGGGATGGGTGCCATCCTGGCAGGCCGCCGGAGGAGATCCTTGGGAAACGAGCGGGATCGTTGCGGTTACAGGCATGCCAAGCCTGAGTTCTTTTGTGGGACAGTCAAGGTAGATTCTCAGTCGGTATACCAGAATGGTTCTCTGGTGGAGTGTCTGGACTTCTTTGGGTGTGAATTCCGATGTCGGAGAAATATACCCTATATATCCGTAATAGGTTTTTCCGGGATATGAGTCCGATGTGATGGTTGCGGTCATTCCCTCATGAACTTTTCCGAGCTCTGTTTCTTCGACGTAGACGCGAGCCCAGAGTGGGCGGGAGCGGGCGATGGTATAGACCGGGGATGAGGGAAAGGCCATGTCACCGGGTTCAAGAATCCGGTTCTGAACAATTCCGTCGACAGGAGCATAGACTTTTGTATCGACAAGCTGTCGCCGGTCCAGAGCCAGTTGTGCCTCTGCCTGCCTGATAGAAGCTTTGGCGGCATTGAGCGCTTCGATGGCGTCATCAAGTTTCTGCTCCGAGTTGAATTTGGCATGGGCAAGCTTTTGGACCCGGAGGTAGGTTCTCTGCGCATTGATCATCTGGATCTTCTCCCGCTCAAGGGCCGCCTGGTCCATATCGACCATGTCCTGATAACGGATGGGATCCATTGTGGCCATCAGTGCGCCCTTTTTGACGGGCGAGCCTTCAAGATAGAGCAGTTTTTGGATTCTGCCGGTGTCATGAAAGGCAATCTGAACTTCCCTGAGATCAATATTTCCATAAAGGGTCAGGCTGTTTTTTTGTGTGTTCCTGGAGGGAAAGATCTTCTTGTGAAAGACTGTAGCGATGATGGCTGCCAGGATCAGGATCGCCAGAACAATTCGTCTTTTGTTGGGCATGCCGGCACTCCATGGCAAAATGTTGTGATTCGGGGCAACGAAGTGGCATGATACCACAATCTCCAAAAGCTATGATTTGAGATAACCCAATATCATGACATCAAAATCATTC
>DAHWBS010000018.1 GCA_027323445.1 Leptospirillum sp. | reverse complement strand
GTCGTATTTCTGTGGCCACTGTTTCCCAAGACGCATCTGAAGTCGGATCGCGGTGGGGGTGGAGTAGAAAACGGTTACCCGGTGTTTCTCCACAAGACTCCACCATCGTCCGGGGTCCGGATAGTCGGGGGAGCCTTCGGCCAGAAGAACGGTGGCTCCGTTCAGAAGAGGCCCGTATACGATGTAGCTGTGGCCGGTGATCCATCCCGGGTCGGCAACGCAAAAGAAGACATCGTCGCTATGGAGGTTGAAGACCCATCGGGTGGTCAGAAATGTTCCAACCATATATCCCGGGTGGGTATGGACAATCCCTTTTGGTTTTCCGGTGGTTCCGGAGGTGTACAGGATGAAGAGAGGATCGTCTGTCGTGCAGTCGACGGCTTTGAAAAAACCGGAAGAGGCATGCTTTTTCAGAAGAAAATCCATGGGAATTTCTCCCGGCCCAAGTTCGAGATCCGGATTCTCACGACGGATGACGATGGTGTTTTCAATGGAAGGAATCCCCGCCTTTGCCTCTCTGGCGGTATCGAGAAGCGCAATGCGCTTCCCCCTCCGGAAAGCGCAGTCGGCGGTGATGAGAAGCCTCGGTTCCGAGTCCTCCATGCGGCTTCTCAACGCGCCGGCGGAAAATCCGGAAAAGACAACGGTGTGGACAAGGCCGCTTCGGGCACATGCGATCATGGTAATAACCTGTTCCGGGGTGGGTGGAAGAAAAATTGTGACCCGGTCTCCCTTTTCGAGGCCCATCTCGGCAAAACTGTGGCAGAGCCGGTTGGTCTCGTCCATGATACGTCCGTAGGTGTAAACCCGTTCGCTGCCATCGTCGGCGACGGCGATGATAGCGACCTTGTTGGCAAGTCCTTCATCGATATGGCGGTCGAGCATGTTGACTGTGATATTCGAGAGACTTCCGGGAAACCACCGGGCCTCGTAGCTTTTGGGATTCCATTCGAGGACACGGTCCCATTTCCGGCTCCAGGTGAAATCTTCAGCGATCTTTCCCCAGAACTGTTCCGGGTCCCGGATCGATTCGTCGTAAATCTTCTGGTAATCGGGTACATGGAGAGTTTCAAGAAGGTCCGGGTCCGGAAGGAAGGGTGCGCTTTCTGTATGGGTTTTCGGGCTGTCGGCTGGCTTGTCCATTCAAAAATCCTCGTATTGGGGGGACGTTTAAAGCATCGATCGGGTTCCGTACATTTTCCGGCTTAAGGAATAACCCATTCTATTACAGAATGAGTTTGATGAATACCGCAGAGATTTTCTTCGCTCCTTGCCCCCGCACGCCTCCCGTCCTAGAATGAATCTGATGAATGTCGGTCATGTCCAATGAATGTTGCTGTCTGGAGGAGATGTGGTTATGGAAAATGGAGTTCTGGAAGATACGGCAAGAGCGGATGATCCAATGGTTATCGGTGGAATGTCCTTCCGGTCCCGTCTTTGGGTCGGCACCGGAAAGTACAGGGATTTTGATCAGACCAGAGAGGCGATTCTGGCCTCTGGTGCCGAGGTTGTCACGGTGGCTGTGCGCCGGGTGAACATTCTGAAAAAAGACGAGCCCAACCTTCTGGACTACCTTCCGTCGGACAAATTCAAGATTCTTCCCAATACTGCCGGCTGCTATTCAGTCGAAGACGCCCTGCGTTATGCAAGGCTTGCCCGTGCTGCCGGCATTTCGGATATGGTCAAGCTTGAAGTCCTGGGGGATCAGAAAACACTTTTTCCGGATGTCATAGGTCTTCTCGAGGCGGCGAGGATCCTGGTGAAGGAGGGGTTCATCGTTTTTCCATATACCAACGATGATCCCATACTGGCAAAGAAGCTTGAAGATGTCGGATGTGTTGCGGTCATGCCTCTCGCCGCCCCGATCGGTTCCGGCCTCGGGATTCGCAATCCTTACAATCTGAGGATCATTCAGGAGACGGTATCGGTTCCGGTCATCGTGGACGCGGGGGTCGGAACGGCTTCCGATGCCGCAATCGCCATGGAGATGGGGGTTTCGGGTGTCCTGATGAATACGGCGATTGCAGAGGCCAGGGATCCTGTACGGATGGCACGAGCCATGCGTTATGGCGTTCTTGCCGGCCGGGAGGCCTTTCTTGCCGGTCGTATGGGGCGAAAGCTTTATGCAAATGCCTCAAGTCCACTTGAGGGAATGCTTGAAATGCCTTCTCCGGGAGCCCGCTCCTGACCCCCCAGGAGGAATCCCCGCTACGGAATGTGACGGACATCCTGCCGCTTTTGTTTGTGACGCCGGAAGATCTCCCTCCCAAGGTGATTGTTTCCCGGGCGCAGGAGGCGGTGAGTGGGGGGGTGAGCGCTGTCGTTATCAGGCGAAAATCCGGTCCTGCCCGGGATTTTCTGGATCTTGGCTACCTGATGAGAGATAGTCTTGGAGACAATTTCCCGATCCTTGTGAATACCCGCATGGATCTGGCTCTTTCGATACACGCCATGGGCGTCCACCTGCCAGAAGATCATCTTCCTCTTGACGCTATTCGAGAGAAGGCTCCGGAGCATTTTCTGGTGGGTGTTTCCTGCCACAGTGTCAAATCGGTTCTGAAAGCGGCCAGGGAAGGGGCGGACTATGTTTTTTTTGGACCCGTGTACGAAACTCCCTCGAAAGTCGCTTACGGTCCACCGCAGGGACTTGGTCTTCTGGAACAAGTCGTGAGGGAAGCCGGAATTCCTGTTATTGCCATCGGAGGGATCCATCAGGGCAATATTGAGTCTGTTCGAAAGACAGGATCGGCTGGAGTGGCGATCATTGCGGATCTTGCCTATTCAGCCGATCCGAAGGCCAAATCGTTTTCCCTTCGGGGAGGCTGGACCCGGGGGTGTATGGCGTGAAGAATTCTTTTTTGATTTTCGTACTGGTCCTTCTTTTGGGACATTCGGGTGTGTCGCTGGCGACGGGTTCGGACCGGGATGTGGCTTCCGGCTCCGGGAAGGTTGTCCTGGGGGGAACGCTTCTTGTCTCCGAGGGGTTGGCAAGCCATTGCCAGTCGGTGAGCTTTCTGGGCCGACGGGCCGATTTTTCCCCCCATCCGGTCCATTGGCCCTGGTCCGGGGGAGCGGAAAACAGGAAGGTCGCCTTATTGGGAGTGGATTTTGCCGACAAACCGGGGGTTCACAGGCTCCGTTTCATCGGTTGTCCGGGCGTTTCGTCCCGCTCCGTCCTGGTTGTGGACCGACGTTTCATGACCAGTCGGCTCCATGTCAAAAAATCCTTTGTCCATCCTCCGAAATCGTTTTTTGACCGGATAAGGAGGGAGACCCTCGAAATCCACAAGGGATTGGCGGAGCGGATTTCCATCGCATTTGAAAAACCTTTTGTCATGCCGATCAAGGGCCGGATTACTCATGATTTCGGGGCGATCCGGATCTTGAACGGTACCCCGCTTTCAAGACATTCCGGAGAGGATATCGACGGTCCGGAAGGGTTGCCGGTCAAGGCCGCAAACTCGGGCCGGGTGGTGATTGCGGGACCGTTTTATTATGACGGGAATATGGTTATCGTTGATCACGGTGGTGGTCTTTTTACTGAATACCTGCACCTTTCGAAGATCCGGGTGAAAGCCGGACAGGATGTGTTTCAGGGAGAAGTCGTTGGAAATATTGGACATACAGGACGTGTCACCGGACCGGTCTTGCATTACGGGGCGGTCTTGGGAAATGCGCATGTGAATCCTCTGCTTTTGTCAAAATTCCCTTCGGCGGTTCTGGAGATCCCGTGACTTTGCCGGTGATATGGGCCATCGGAGGTATTGATCCTTCGGGAGGTGCAGGGATCTATCAGGACCTTAAGGTCCTGTCCTGGTCTCGAGTTCATCCGATGGGTCTTCCGGTGGCGCTGACCGCCCAGAACATCGACGGTGTCAGTGGAGTGATGGCTGTCGCTCCGGACTTTTTCCTCAGGATGGCCGGGGCCCTTTTTGAGAAACACCCGCCGGCCGGTGTGAAGGTGGGGCTTCTTCCGGAGTTGATTTCAATCGCCGTCGTCGGGGTTTTGAGAGATCTTCCCGATGACGTTTTTGTGGCTGTCGATCCGATCTTCAGGTTCGGGTCGGGAGATGCCTTTCTCGATGAATCTTCTTTCCGGACCATGGCCCACCGTCTCTTTCCCCTGGCAGACCTTGTTCTTCCCAATATTCCGGAGGCCGAGATCCTTTTGGGCCACCCTCTCCTTCCGGGAGATTCGGGACTCAGGAAGGGTGCTTTGGAGCTCCGGGATCTTTATGGCCCGGCTTCTGTCTATCTGAAAGGGGGGCATCGTCAGGGACGGGTCAGAACCGATGTTTTTATTGATAAGGACCGTTCTTTCTCTCTTGATCGTCCGGAGGTTTCCCTTCCATCGCTTCATGGCGGCGGGTGCACTCTGGCCAGTCTCCTGATTTCGGAAATCGTGAAAAATCCCTCTTCTCCCGTCCGGGATCTTCTGGAGTCCTCCCGGGATATCTTCCAGAGGGCGCTTTTATGGGAATCGTCCCGTCCAGGAAGCGGAAGGAGAACGTTCGAGGAATTTTTTTCAACCCCAAATGCCGGTTAAGAGTCTCCGTCAGGGAGAATTGTCCTGTCGTTTCTTTTTTTCCTATGATAGAATCGACCTTCAATCCTGACAAAGGTCATGTTTTCAGATGGATCAAGTCAACCTGCGGGCCGTTTCTATCCTTGATGTTTCCCGGCCTTCGGGCAGAAAGGGGACTATGGTTTTGGAGCCGACCTTTTCCACTCTTCATGATAAATGGGAAGCCATCTCCGCTGAAGGGAGATGGAGTGAAGCCCTGTCGTTTTGCGATGAGCTTTTTGCATCGGCAAGGCAGTCCCAGCGTCCGGCCTTTTTCATGAAAGCCAAAGAAGCACGTGGTATTTGTGCATTCTGGTGCGGCCATTTTCAGACGGCGCAACAGGATTTGAGAGAAGCCATCGATTTCCCCTCCAACCATTCCGAGTTGTTTCACTCTCATGGTGGTTCATCGACCCTTTCGGTCTGTCAGGCTTACCTGTCACTCCTTCTCGCCATCTCTCTTGAATCAAAAGAGGCTTTTGACTTCCATCATTCCTCGCCGGATCTTGCCAAACAGTCTGAAAATCCACTGATCATGGCCCAGGTGATGGCGGCCGAGAGCTTTTTCCACCGGATCCGGAGGGAGATTGCGCCGACCTTGCGCCATGCGAATCTTCTGAAAGAACATTGCCGCGAGCACGGGCTCCGTTTCTGGTATTCGCAGTCGGGTATCCTTTCGGGATGGGCCAGATCCCTTTCCGGGGAAAAGGAAGAGGGAATCCGGGAGATGTGTCAGCACCTTGAGGAGCTTTCCGGAGGAAATTTTGATGTTCTGGCGCTTTTGTCCGTCTCTGAAGGGTTTCAGGAGCTGGAAGAAGCGGATCAGGCCATTTCTTTTCTTGAACGAGCCATGTCCCGCTCTTCCGAGACGGGAGACCGGGTTCTTTTGTCGGAAATGTGGAGGGTCATGGCAGAGCTTCTTTCCATGAAAGACCGGCCGGAAGGAGAGGTTCTCCAGTCCTTTGAACGGGCCATTTCGATTGCAGGGGAAAATCCCTCTCCTCTTTTTGAGGTGAGGGCAACACTATCCCTCGACCGTTGGGAAAAAAGTCGTGGTCGCTCGAATCCATTAACGGGGATGAGCCTTGCCCGTCTGGACTCTCTTTATCGCGAAAGTCTTCCCGAATCGGATCTGGAAGCAATGGTTTTGGCGACGTCTCTTGTCAGCCGTGAAAAAAGCCTGTAGCGAACGAGGATCTCCGGAAAATCTGACAAGACTTGCATCGACCGGTAATGGTTCTCTTTGTGTCCGGTTCAAGCGATTGGAGACCCTTGGAACCTCTTGCCCATGGACTCTACGAGGCACTTCTTGACGAGCGGCTGAAAGAGGTTCTCCGCCTCCATCCCGACCTTCATCCCGTCTTTGGAAAACTGGATCCAGAAGAAGAACCATCGCGCTATGCCTCATTTGTTTCGCAAGTGCTCTATCAGGCTTTGTCGGAGTCTTCATCCGAAAAACGGATGATTCTGGTCAATCACCTTCTTGAAAGAATTGCTCTCGATGGCGGCCTTGATCATTTAGCCGACAAGCGGCTTGTCTTCATTTAGCTAACAAGCGGCTTGTCCGCGACCCCTCCCCACTATTCCGGAAAAACAGCTCTTCCACGCCCTCAAACTCCTATCGGGAAAAGTTCTCTTTTTACAGGTTCTCCTTCTGAGCCTCAGCTTGCACACGAACTGCTTGAGGAAATGTATTCGGCCGATCGGGTGGATATTCTGGTGTCATTCATCAAATGGTCGGGTCTAAGATTATTGATGGAGGGATTTGAGGACCTTTCAAAAAACCGGGTTCCCGTTCGGGTGATTACGACTTCGTATATGGGAGCTTCAGATCCTCTGGCTGTTGAGTGGCTATCCCGTCTGCCGAATGTCGAAATCCGGATTTCCTATGATGCGGGTCGGACCCGACTTCATGCCAAGGCGTATCATTTTCATCGTCTGTCGGGGTTTTCGACCGCTTATATCGGCTCGTCGAATATGTCGCATCCGGCAATGATCAGCGGGCTTGAGTGGAATCTTAAGGTGACAGCCCAGGATATGCCCCATATTCTGGAAAAATTCAGTGTGGAGTTTGAGACTTACTGGAACAGCAAGGAGTTTGTTCCTTTTGGGCAGGACCAGCATGAAACGTTCAGGCAAGCGATCTCGCAGGCCAGAAAACCGGAAAAGGATCGAGAGGCCTTTTTCTTTGACCTGAAACCGCATCCTTTTCAGGAAAGAATCCTTGAAGTACTTGAGCGTGAGCGCAGTCTGCACGGCCGAAAGAAAAATCTTGTGGTCGCGGCGACAGGTACCGGAAAAACTGTCGTGGCCGCTTTTGATTTTCAACGGTTCTGCGAGCAGAAAAAACGACAGGCCAGGCTTCTGTTTGTGGCTCACAGGGTGGAGATTCTCGAGCAGGCCCTGTCGACGTTCCGGAATGTTCTCCATGAGCATGCTTTTGGGGAAATCCTTGGAGGCAGTCATGATCCGTCACGGCTGGATCATCTTTTTTGCACAGTGGGAATGTTATCGAGCCGCAAACTTTGGAATGCCTTTAAAAAGGATTTTTACGACTTCATTGTTGTCGATGAAGTTCATCACGGTCCGGCAGGAAGCTACCGACCTCTCTTTGACCATTTTTCTCCGGAGATTCTCCTGGGACTGACAGCGACCCCGGAAAGGATGGATGGAGCGAGTGTCGCATCCGACTTTGACAATCGATTTGCGGCAGAAATAAGGCTTCCGGAGGCGCTGGAGGAGAAGCTTCTTTGTCCGTTCCAATATTTTGGTGTGGCGGATCCTGTAGCCCTGTCGGAGGAGCGTTTCTGGAAAAATGGTCGTCTTGACCTTTCCGCTCTTGAAAATATTTATACGGGCGATGATATTTTGGCGAAAAACCGACTGGATGTCATTTTGTCCGCTCTGGAGCGATATCTTCCTGACCGGGGAAGCCGTAAGGGAATCGGCTTTTGTGTCAGCCAGAAGCATGCCCGGTATATGTCTGAACATTTTACCCGTCGCGGGATTCCGTCAGAGGTGATTTTGTCGGACGTGGATGATATCGAATGCCGAAAGCATCTGGATGATCTTTCTTCGGGACGTCTTTCTTTTCTGTTTACGGTGGACAAGCTGAGCGAAGGAATCGATCTGCCATCGGTGAATACTGTTCTTTTTCTTCGTCCGACGGAGAGCCTGACGGTCTTTCTCCAGCAGATGGGTCGGGGCTTGCGCCACGCTCCGGGAAAAGATTGTCTGACGGTTCTGGACTTTGTGGGCCAGATCCATCGGCGTTACCGGATCGATACCAAATTGAAAGCGCTTCTCCCGCGCCATCGTTATTCTATTGAACGGGAGGTGGAAGAAGATTTCCCCCATGTCCCCCCTGGATGCTCCATTCGCCTTGACCGGATTGCCCGGAAGCAGGTTCTTGAAAACATCAGGGAAAATCTGAAGAATTTGTCTGTGGTCATTCCCGAGCGTCTGGAAACATTCGAGGCTGAAACGGGTTGGCCTCTTACTTTTGGAAATTTCGTCACGCACTATGATATTGAGGCCGATGTTCTTCTGGCAGCAGAGAGCTGGAGCGGGTGGAAAGCAAAAGCGCATCTGGCACTGGTGCCAAAAGATCCGGATATCTCCCTCCTTGGGAAATCACTGGTTCATGCGTCTTTCCTGAACGATCCGGATGAGATCCGGGTTCTGAAAAAGACGATCCGTTTTCTCCAGGAAAAAGATGTTCCCCGGGCACTCTCCGTTTCCGGGGAGTGGGGGCCGGCGATTCATCGGCGCCTTTGGCGCAAAAAAGGAAGCCTTCTCGAGATGGATTCCCTGGAAGACTCGTTCGGGAGGCTTGTGCAGAATCCGTCCATTTTGTCCGACCTTCAGGAGATTCTGGACTGGGCGGAGGAGCGAAGCGATGCAAGCCCCTGTGTTCCGGACCTTCCTTTTCTTACATCGCTTTGTCTTCATGGCCGCTATGGAAATGAAGACCTTCAGGGAATTCTTGGCCATTTCTCCATAGAAACGGTGGGCCAGAGAGGAGTCGGGGTCCTTTTTTTTAAAGCGATCAAAACCTACGCACTCCTTGTGACCTTCAGAAAAACGGAAAAAGATTTTTCCCCGACAACGATGTATGCCGACTATCCCATTAGCCAGACTCTTCTTCATTGGGAATCCCAGTCCAACACGAGTGTTCTCTCTGAAACAGGCCAAAATCTGATTCATCACAAAACAAGGGGATACACGATTCTCGTTTTCGTTCGCGATGTGAAGAAAAGGAATCATCAGACAGTGCCCTTTACTTATCTTGGTCCCGTTGAATGCGAGCGCCATGAAGGGGAGCGGCCCATCCGCATGGTTTGGCGACTGCTCCATCCGATGCCTGCCGTTATATTCGAAAACAACAGGCAGGGGGGATGACCGCTCCTTTTCTCAATCAGGATGGCCCCTTCACTGCGCCAGCCGTCCTTTTTCCAATCACCTCATTGCGTGGCAAAACCGGACAGATTATGTGCTCTCTGCAGGACGAGATTTAAAGTTGACAAGAATTCATTCTTATACTACTGTGTCAGACTACGAATTTTTTTTATCCCGGCCGCAAGAATTTTTTATTTCTGAAGATACGCCGATGCAAGTTTATTACGGCTGGTCGGGACATGACAGACTGTTGAGGGAGACTGATTGGTTCAGGGTGGAATTCAAGAAAAGGGAGATCTGAAAGCTCTTCGTCATAGTGCTGCCCATACATTGGCCCAGGCGGTAAAGCGTCTTTTTCCGGAGGTCAGGGTTGGTATCGGTCCTGCAACCGATGACGGGTTCTATTATGATTTTCATTATTCTCGTCCCTTTACGCCCGAGGATCTTGTCCGGATTGAGGATGAGATGCGAAAGATCATCGCCCAGGGGCTTGTGATCGAGCGAAGGCCGGTTTCAAGAGATGAGGCTGTTGCGCTTTTTTCCGGAATGAATGAGCCGTTCAAGCTTGAGCTGATTTCTTCCATCCCCGATGAATCGGAAATAACCGTTTATGAGCAGGGAGAGTTCGTTGACCTCTGCAGGGGGCCTCACGTCGCCCGAACGGATGATATTCCGGCAATCAAGCTTCTCACGACATCCGGGGCCTACTGGAAAGGGATCGAGTCAAACCCTTCCCTTCAGCGGATCTACGGGACAGCTTTCTGGTCGGAGGAGGATCTTTCCGCCCATCTTCTGAAGCTTGAGGAAATCCGGCGTAGGGATCATCGAAAACTTGGCCGTGAACTGGATCTTTTCCGCACTCTTGATGAAAAAGGAGCGGGTCTTGTCCTGTGGCTTCCAAGAGGAAGCCGGGTTCGGCGCATTCTTGAGGATCTCTGGAAGTCCCTTCACGATCGTCACGGCTACAAGTATGTCTACTCCCCCCATATTGCGAGGCTTGACCTCTGGAAACAGTCCGGTCACTGGGACTATTATCGGGACAGCATGTTTTCACCCATGGAAATCGAAGGGGTGGAGTATGAGCTGAAGCCGATGAACTGTCCCTTTCATATCATGATTTTTCGTGAAAGCGTCAAGAGCTATCGGGATCTTCCCATTCGCCTGTCCGAGCTCGGGACGGTTTATCGATATGAGCGTTCCGGAACCCTTCATGGCTTGATGCGGGTTCGCGGATTTACTCAGGATGACGCCCATCTTTTTTGCCGGCCGGAAGATCTGGCCTCTGAAATTTCGAAGGTCCTTGTTCTGGTCGACGAGATGATTGGCCGCTTCGGGTTTACCGACCGGACGGTCTATCTCTCCACCCGCCCGGAGAAGTCGGTGGGTTCTGACGAACACTGGAAGCTGGCAACGGATGCTCTGGAAAGCGCTCTGGTCGAAGCGGGGATTCCTTATCAGACCGATCCGGGAGAAGGCGTTTTTTACGGCCCCAAGATCGACATCAAGTTCCATGATGCGATCGGGCGCTCATGGCAGCTTTCAACAGTTCAGGTTGATTTCAATCTTCCGGAAAAGTTTGACCTGTCTTTCCGGAACACCCAGGGGGAATCAGAGAGGCCGATCATGATCCATCGGGCCCTGTTTGGTTCGATCGAGCGGTTTTTCGGGATTCTGGTCGAGCACTATGTCGGAGCCTTCCCTTTGTGGCTTGCACCAGAACAGGTTATGATCATGACAATAGCAGATCGGCATATTCCGGATGCAGAGGCTCTTCTTGAGCGCTTGAAATCGAGTGGTATCCGTGCAGAAGGGGATTTCCGGAATGAAAAGATCGGGTTCAAGATCCGGGAAGCACAGATGCTCAAGGTTCCGGAGATGTGGATCATAGGGGATCGGGAAGTCGCTGAAGGTCGGGTGTCCATTCGAACCCGTGAAGGTGAAAAGACGGACCTCATTCTTCGGGATGAGGCGATCAGCTCCCTGATTGAAAGGGCCAGACCGGCCTGATATGCACATGGGCAGGCAATGCCCACGATAACGACAGAAAAAAGGAGGGTTCCATCAACCCAAAACCTCGGGTCAATCACGAAATCAAGATTAAGGAAGTTCGGGCCATAGGGCCAGAAGGCGAGCAGCTGGGAATCTTCCCAACGATCGTTGCCATCAAGAAAGCGGAGGAGCTCGGATTTGACCTGGTGGAAGTGTCGCCAAATGCCAAGCCCCCCGTTTGCAAGATGATGGATTTTGGACGTTTCATGTATGAACAGAGCAAGAAGGTTCATGCGATGAAGCAAAACCAGCGCTCCGGTCAGGTGAAGGAAGTCAAGTTCCGCCCTCATATCAATGAACATGATCTTTCGACGAAGATCAATTATGTTCAGCGCTTTCTTGAAGAAGGTAACCGGGCAAAGATTAATCTCATGTTTCGCGGTCGTGAAATGATCCACACTGAAGTGGGTGCCGGTATCATGCAGAAGATCATTGCCTCTATCGATCCACGGGGGATCGTTGAGGTTCCTCCCCGTATGGAAGGTTCCAGCATGACCATGGTTCTTGCCCCGAATCCCGCCTACAAGCCAGCTGAAAAGGGTGCAGACCGGGAAGAATCAAACAAGAAGAGCCAGAATCAAGAACCGGGGACAGAAAACCCCAAATAGAAAGGAACCATCATGGCCACAGGAAAGTCCCTTAAAACAAAGAGCTCGGCCAAGAAGAGATTTTCTGTAACAGGTACCGGAAAAATTTCTTTTCATCAGGGCGGAAAACGTCATCTGATGACCGGCAAGTCTTCAAAGAGAACCCGTTCCCTGAAAGACAGCATCCTGTCAAAGGGTCAGGCCGATAACATCAGAGTGCTTTTACCTCACTAAAAATTTTTGTGACAAGAACAAGTTGATTGTGAAAAGGAGATTGCAATGCCGAGAGTAAAAGGCGGGACAATACACAAGGCCCGACGAAAAAAGATTATGGATTTGGCCAAGGGATTCTGGGGAGGCCGTTCAAGGCTTTACCGGTCCGCCCGCCACACAGTGGAAAAAGGTCTGACCTATGCTTACCGCGACCGAAAGGTCAAAAAGCGCGAGTTCCGTTCTCTCTGGATTCAGAGAATCAACGCAGCTTGTCGTGCCCAGTCCATTTCCTACAGCCGTTTCATTTCCGGGCTCAAAAAGCTTGAGATCGGACTTGACCGGAAGATTCTCGCGGACCTGGCTCTTAACAAGCCTGAGGTTTTCAGCGAGCTGACCGCAAAGGTCAAGCAGGCTATCTAGACTTGGAGGTCTGCCCCTGCGGGCAGGTTGATTTTTCCAAATGTTTTCGGGTTTAAAAAGGGCTATCCGGTTTCGGATAGCCCTTTTTTATTGGGGCAGACAACCATTGGACGGGATGGTTGCATTATGGGCGAAGAATGCGGTCCAGATGGATTTCAAAGATGGAGGTTGGCATCCGGATACCGAATAGGTCCAGTGTTTCCGGATCGACCTCTCCAAGTTCACCAATGGGCAGGTCGGGTTGTTCGAGAATAAAGATCTCGGCGGAGCGTCCCTTGATGTAGGGAGAGATATCCCTGGAGACCAGTTTTGCTGTGAGACCGAGATATCTGAGTACTTCGACAATGATGCCCGCAACCTCGGAAACAGATGCTGTCGGGTGGGCTACAAGGGCTGAAAAGAGGATGGTTTCCCGGATGATGGATGGAGAACCTTCTTTTTCCGCAGCTTCTCCGACCTCAAAGATCCGGTGGGGGTAGGGAAATCGGCTTGAAAGAGCTTCTGCGCTCATGATTTGTGCCAGAAGAGTGGAGCGCAGGGCGCCATATTGTCTGGAAATAGGGTTGTCGATTTCCACTACCGGCTCAATGGGACGGCCAAGAGAGGAGGTCAGGGAATCTGTTTCTGTGAGGATGTTGGACAGGATTTCCTGAAAACCGATACCGGCCATCAAGGTCCTTACGCGGTCTTCCAGCTCCCCCTCTTTCGCGGCTCTTCCGGGAGTGAAGAAGGTCGGCATAATCGGTGTAAGGCTGTCAAAACCTTTTGCGATAAGAAAATCTTCGACGCAGTCGATGGGGTGAAGAACGTCGTCCCTCATAAAGGGAACGGTGACCAGAAATCCTTTTTCCTGTTGCTGTATTGACGGGTACCCATAGGAGAGGAGTGCCCTGATGAAATCCTGTGGCCCTACCGCTTCGCCAGAGACTTCGGACGGGAGATATTCCGGGACAAAAATCCGGTCTCCGGTGGGCTGTGGGTTCTGTGTGTATGTCTGGGAGTCCTCGACCTGAACGGGCTCGATCTGGAATCCGCGATCGAAAAGATTGGCCGCCATAATGTTCATCACCAGCCTTATTCTCTCTTTGTCATGACCTGTTGCCTCGACAAAAATCCAATCATCTTCGGCCATGACCTCTCCGGTCTGTTTTGCATTGGTGACCGGGGGCATCGAAAGAATCTTTCCGTCCTGGTCCCGGAGGATGGTCCAGAGAGGATGAGGGGACAGGAGGTGTCCATACTCCTTTCCTTTGGGATGCTCTTTCACAATCCGGGAAAGGGTCATGGGAGATTCTTGACCGAGCGGGATGAACGAATGGGCGTCGGGGTCGACCGCTTCGTAGGTGAGGGGGAATGCAATCGTTCTGGCGGGGTAAACGCCGATGGCGATGTCCTGACGTTTCCGCCCGAAAAGATCCGAGAGTTTTTCCTGGGAACTGATCAGTTGTTTGAGCCCTTCCTCGCCAAGTCCCGGTCCTTTTGCCAGAAATCCGCCAATAAAGGGCCTGACAGAGGAAACGGTCGGATCAACCCTGATGTTTTTGGGGGGAGTGGCTGGAGCCAGCATCTGGCTCCAGGGACGGTTTGATGCCGATTGCCCTCCTGAAAGCTGGCGGACGATTCCCTCGACAGACCAGAGGTCCGGTCGGTTGGTATCGTTTAATTCGATTCGGAGGGTTCCTGTTTGGGGGTCGTAATGTTTGAGCTCTCCCTTGACCCAGTCCAGCCGACGGTCAAACTCGTCGATGTTGATGGGGGATCCAAGAAGTTTCTCGATGTCGGATTTGAGGGCGTCAAGTGTTGGCAATGGTCAGGATCCTTTCTCAGTGTTTTTGAAAACGGAGCGGCTCTTTGCCCGGGCTTCATGCATGCGGGTGATCGTTGAGAGCTCACCCGAGAAGAGGTCCCGGATATCGGAAAGACCAAGACTCATCATGGCCATTCGATCGATCCCCAGACCCCATGCGATTACGGGGACATCTATGCCGAGAGGTTTTGTGACTTCTGGGCGAAAAAGACCGGCACCACCAAGCTCCATCCAGCCGAGGACGGGGTGTTTGACATGGATCTCGACGGAAGGCTCGGTAAAGGGGAAGTAGGCGGGCTTGAAATGAATTTCCCGGGCGCCGGCGACTTCTTTCGCAAACAGGGTCAGGAGCCCCAGAAGTGTCTTGAAGGAGGCCCGGGGCTCAAGGACGATTCCTTCAGCCTGATAAAAATCGACGGCATGGGTCTGGTCCACCTGGTCATAGCGGAAGCATCTGGCGATGGCAAAGTACTTTCCCGGAACCTCTGGCGAGGAGGCCATCCGGTGGGCGGAGAGGGCGGTTCCCTGGCTTCTGAGCAGAAGTCGTCTGGACTGGGCTTCGCTCCAGGGTTGCCTCCAGCCGCGGCTTCCTGCGGCATTTTCGGTTCCGGTGTGAACCGCCCGAACTTCTTTCTTGAGATCGGGATCAAGAGGTGCCGATTCCCGGGGTTCGCGTATGAGGTAGATGTCGTGGATGTTCCGGGCCGGATGGGTCTGGGGGATGAACAGCGCATCCATGTTCCAGAATTCGTTTTCCACGAGCGTTCCGGTCATTTCGGTAAATCCCAGCCGGACGAGGTGTCCCCTGACCTCGTCAAGATAGCTTCTGTAGGGATGGAGAAGACCAATCGGCGGTCGGGGGGCCGGCGTATCGAGAGAATAGGGCCGGAACCGTTTTCCCTTGTAGGTTTTGTTCTGGAGCATTTCCGGGGTGACGGCTCCCAGGGCGCCTTCCTCCAGGTTCAGATCCTCGATATCGACAAGTCCGGGAATGAGAGAAAAACAGCGTGTATCTCTGGTATCCAGCCTGAGAATTCCCTTGCCCTTTCCGCGCTTTCTCGACTGTCCTTCCAGAAGGTCCCTGTCGTCCTGCGGGAGCGACTCGAGAAGAATGGAGCCCTCCTTGGCAATGGCCCGGATGAGATCGAAGGATCGGACGAGACTTTCGGGAAGAGAGCCTGTGACGGCGAGAATGCCGCCTTCCAGAATGGAGATGATCCCCTGGGATTTCAGGTCTCCGATGGCCTTGGAGATGGTTGCCGGATCACTGACCCCCTCCCGGAGACTGGCGATGGTCAGTGCCGGATCTTTTCGTATCCGGTCAACGATCACCTCTTCGGGAAACCCCTCTTCGATCACTTCTTTTCCTGAATCGGTGACGGTGACATCTGTTTGAGGGGGTCCCGGGTGGATCCTGATCAGTCCCTTGGCCTCAAGCCATCCGAGTGCCATGCTGAGTTGCCCCGGGGCCAGCTGCGTCCGGGATTCGAGTCGCTTTGCATCCTCTGGCTCCGTTGCCGCCATCAGTGCTTTCAGAAGGGTGACTTCCAGAGGGTGAAAGGTATGGTTCATCTTTGTCGGATCCTTCGTTTAGAGTGGTTTGTGGCAGGCCATGTCTCTTGGCCAGAGATCGGTGAGTCCGGCGTCTCCCAGCCTGACGGGCGGAGGGTCGGTCCGGCATATGGGTTCCCGTTCGGGACATTGATCATAAAAGGGACATAAAGGCAGGAGAAGAGGCTGTTCCTTTTCTCGACTTTCCCGAGCGGCCATCTGTTGAGGTTCTCCCGAAAGGGATGAGAGAAGCTGTTTTGAATACGGATGAAATGGTTGTGCAAAGACGGATTTCGTCGGTCCGGATTCTACCTTGAGCCCCCGATAAAGAATGACGACGTAGTCTGTAAGATAGCGGATGACCGACAGGTCGTGGGAGATAAACAGAAGGGTCATCCGGTCTTCTTCATTCAGGGAAGAGAAGAGGTTGATGATCTGGGCGCCAATGGAGACATCAAGGGAGGCAATGGGCTCATCGGCCACGAGAAGCTCCGGTTTCAGGGCGATTGCCCTGGCAATTCCTATTCGCTGTCTTCCTCCTCCGGAGAACTCTTTTGGCAGACGGTCGAGGTCGGAAGGGCGAAGGCCGACTCTTGTCAGAAGGTCTCCCAGGGCCTGCGTTTCCTCTTTTGACGGTGGAAGCATGTTATGTGCGGAAAGGGGTTCTTCCAGGATGCTTCTGACGGTCATTCTCGGATCGAGGCTTGAATAGGGGTCCTGGAAAACCATCTGAAAATGTTTTCTCATGCGGCGAAGAGGTTCCTTCCGGAGGGCGGTCAGATCCTGGCCATTATAGAGAATGGTTCCGGAGGTAGGGTCGATCAGTCTCATGACGATCCTGCCGAGGGTGGTTTTCCCGGAACCTGTTTCTCCGACGAGTCCGACAATCGAGCGCCGCGGAATCCGGAAGGAAATATCCTGAAGGGCGATGATGGTTTCTTTGCGCGAGAAAAGGGTCTCGCGGGGCTTGTCGAAGACCCGCGAAATACGGGAGATATCCAGAAGATAGGGGCTTTGAGTGTTTTTCACCGTGTTTTCTGTTGTCTGGGAGAGACCGGATCCATTGTCCATTGTCATTGCGTCCTGATCCCGGGGTAAAAGCAGAGAGAACCCTCTGCGGTCGGTGTTCTGGCTGGTTCCCGATCGCTGACAGGGGAATGGGGCTTCCAGGG
Source organism: Leptospirillum sp. (assembly GCA_027323445.1). Lineage (GTDB taxonomy): Bacteria > Nitrospirota > Leptospirillia > Leptospirillales > Leptospirillaceae > Leptospirillum. The sequence goes on along the minus strand of DAHWBS010000018.1, from coordinate 5,001 downwards.
AGGAACGGTTGTCCTGCATTTTTCATCCGCCCTTGGGCATCTTGGGGCGAAAGCGCAACCCGGCGGAAGATCCCAGAGGGGAGGGACCTGCCCGCCGATGGCTTCAAGAGGTCCGTTTTTCCGGGTGTATTCCCCTCCTTCGGGCCGGGATCTGAGAAGGGCCTGGCTGTAGGGATGGTCAGGGCCTTCAGTGAAAAAACGGCTTCTGTCGCACTTTTCTATGATGCGGCCTGCATACATCACCAAAATGCGGCTGGCGCAGTTCTTGACCACAGACAGATCGTGGGATATCAGGATCATTGATGTTTTGCGCCTGCGATTTTCTTCGATCAGCAAAGAAAGAATCTGGGTGGCCATGGTCACATCGAGGGCGGTGGTCGGCTCATCGAGAATCAGAAGTTCAGGATCGAGCGCTGTCGCCATGGCGATCATGACCCTTTGACGCATTCCTCCGGAGAGCTGGTGTGGGTAGGATTTTGCGATCCTGTCGGGATTCTGGAGTCCCACCCGCTCGAGAAGCGACCGGATGAAGGTTGTCTGGTTGGCCACCTGAACGCATCCAGGGTGGCTTGTCAGGATTTCTTCAATTTGCGTGCCTATGGTGAGGATGGGGTTCAGGGCGCTTTGAGGCTCCTGAAAGACCAGGCCGATCCGGGCTCCCCTGATGGTATTCCACTGGGTTTCGGTAAGGTTCTGGACGGGTGTCCCCCGCAGGAGAATCTCACCCCGGATGTGTGAGTCTTTTGGGGTGAGACCAAGAAGGGAGAGCCCCGAAAGGGTCTTTCCCGAACCTGATTCTCCGACGATGGCGAGAATCTCACCCGGGTGAACGTCGAAAGAAAGCTCGCTGACAGGGATGATTTCCCCCTGTGGCGTATTGATCCGGACGGTAAGGTTCCTGACCGAAAGAAGAGGATCTTTCCCTTCCATCAGCCATCGGTCTCCCGATAGGTGGTTCTGTAGATATCCGTTTCATAGACTGTGACGGCGATCAGGCTGAGTTTTCGGTCTCTTGCCTGAAGGTTCTCCTGAAGAGCCTGTTTCATGCGGGAGTGGATGAAAAAAGCCACGTTTTCGGATGTCGTTGTCTTGTCAGAAAAAAAAGGGTGTTCGTTTAAGTGGGTATGGTCCAGCTCTGAAATAATGGGTGCGAGCATTTCCTCTGCCTGATGATAGTCGAGAGCCATCCCCAGGTGGTCAAGGGTGATCGCCCTGATGGTGACCTCAATTTTCAAGTTGTGTCCATGGAGCCGGGCACAGGCTCCGGGATATCCCGGAATCTGGTGGGCGGCAGAGAACTGGGTTGTGACAGTGATATCGAACAAGGGATTCCTCGGGGTCTTTGTATGAATGATCTTTTTCCCATTTTACCTGAAAAAAAACGGAAAACCTATCTGTCCGGGATTGGGCTGATGGCTGGATTCTCGTAGAAAGCGTCCTGGCCATTTGCTGATCGCAAAGAAAAACTCTTTTCGGGAAGAGCTTTTTTACGGATTTTGAAGAATATCTGAAACGAGTGGATCAGATGGAAATCGGAAAGAAATATGCTATTGTTGTCCGATCCCGAAAGTGGTTAAAAACGGCTTTTTGCCCTCGTATTTACAAGAGTGGCGGCCAATCTTTTTATCCGGTGTATTCATTGAAATCATTCTTTAATGGCTGCTTTGAGGCGGCCCTTGCAACCTTTTCGGGATGGCGAGACCATTGGAAGCTTGTCTGGGGTAACAGGCAGTTTTCCTTTTTGAACAGTATGTTCCGGTTTTGGACAGGAGGAGGTTTTGGGAATCCCCTTTTTGCAAGAAACAGTTGAAGAGTCTTATTCGTTTCGATCTGGTCCAAAAATTCAGTCGTATGACCTGTCAGTCATTTTTCGAAATGATTGTTTCAAAAGCTGGTTCTGCAGTTCTTTTTTATTCCTGCTCTCATTTTTCGCTATTTTCCCTTCTGTCGTCAATGCTGCCAATCCGTTCAGGGATTTTATCGTTTATCCGTACGAAACCCCCGAGCAGGGAGAGTTCAGTATCGGTACCTGGCAAAGCCTGCTCCTTCCATCGAAGTCGGCGGAACCGATGTTCGGAAAGTCCCAGCAGAATGCGGATCTTCTTTTTTCGACCTATCTTCTCGAGTTCGGGGTAACCGACTGGCTGACCTTCGGAACTTATGAAGATTTTCTGGCGGGAGCCGGGCAGACTTATTCCTATTATCAGACCCGGGCGATTACCACCCGTATCCGATTTCCCAAAATTCCTGATTTCATCGATCCCGCAATGCAGATTGAATATTGGCTTCCGGCAGCCGGTACCAATGAGGAATCGCTTCTTGACGTGATTCTGATCGGGGAAAAAAAGATCGGAAACTTTATCCTGGACATCAACATGAGTTATCTTTTCGAGACGGCCAATCCTGCTGGTCCAACCGCCGCCCTGCCACCTGATTTCGGATATGCAGCGGGGCTATACTATTTACTGGCCGACTGGGTCAATACCGGAATTGAGGCTTTTGGAGACCAGGGGGCCATCAATAACATGCTTCCCCTTGGGGGAAACGGTCAGGTAACCCAGCAGAATTATGTGTTTAGTTCGTGGAACTTTGCCATTGGTGAAAATATCGACTGGAATATTGGTATCGGCGCCGGTCTGACGGCAAACAGCGCTCCCTTTGCCATCAAGACCATTTTTGAGTACCACTTCAATCCTTTCAAATCGGAGCATGAATCTGAAAAAGATACTGAGGAACGAAATATTCACTGACAAGATGGGTGGCTCGGAAGTCAGGCTGGTTCCGGGCTCCAGTCTTAAAGGGGTTTCCTTTGGTTTCCTGATCGCTTTTCTGGGACTGTTTTCTTTTTCCGGATGTATCAAGAACAATGCCAGCACCATTCCTGTTTTTTCTCTGCCTCCCGGAACATCCTTCCAACTGTCCCAGCCGGTTCCCAAAGTGACTCCCGATCAAAAAATCCCCCGCTCCCTCCGGTATGTGGGGACTCTCGATGCAATCGCTTCTCCGGCTTCCGGACACTTTGTCGTTGTCGGGGACCAGTCGACCATCTGGAAAAGCGATGATGGGGGCATTTCATGGAAACACATCACGCCTCCCCTGAAGGGAGATTTCTATGGTGTTGCGTTTTTGTCTCCTCTGGTCGGGTGGATATCGGGGGATGATGGTGTTCTGTTAAAGACTGTTGACGGGGGTGATCACTGGAAGAGGATCCCTGTTCCTGTGAAGGGCTTTTTCCTCCAGTCCATCAGTTTTCCCGATTCTCTCCATGGTTTTGTCGCGGGAGAAAAGGGAGTTGTTCTGGCAACCTCCGATGGGGGAGTCACATGGAAGCGATTGATCGTTCCAACGGTCCAGAATCTGTACGGAATTGCTTTTCTGACAGCAAAACATGGATATGTTGCAGGATGGCACCGGACATTTCTGGAGACAACCGATGGGGGAATGACCTTTCACCCGCTCGAGATGCCTTCTGAACGGGTCACCAGACAGGAACCGTCCTACAATGTTCTTGCGACGGACGGAAAGAGGGTCTTGCTGGCGGGTGACCACGGTCTGGCCTATTACTCTCCGGATGGAGACTCCGCGCATTTTTCAAAACTTGCACTCCCTGTCCGAAACGATCTTTATGGCGCGACTCTATTGCCGGATGGATCCGTGGCTCTTTCGGGAGAGGGCGGGGTCCTTATGTCCGGTAAACCGGTGGGTCCCATTGCTCCTGTCATGAAATCCGAGGGGGATTTGTCCGGGTCGGATTTTCTGGGGCTGACATCAAGAGACGGAAAACTGTCTGTTTCCGGGACTTTGGGGGTGATTCTGACGCCGGAACACTGAGTTAGTCAGGAGGGGAGGGGGTGTTTTTCCCGTTTTTGACTTTGTCTGGATTTTGCACAGTTTTCGCAGATGCCATAGATTTGGAGCCTGTGAGAAACAATGGTGAAGTTTTTTTCTGCTGCGGCCAGGTCCTGAAGATGCTCAATCACCGGTTGGTCAAATTCTATGACTGTCTCGCACTCGATACAGATCAGGTGGTCGTGATGGGCTTCTGTATGAAGCTCATACCGGCTGAACTCGTCGTTGAAGCGGTGTTCCTCGATAAGTCCTTTTCCCTTTAACAGATTGAGTGTGCGGTATACGGTGGCAAGACCGATCTTGGAATTCTTTTTTCGGACGATCTGGTGAATGTCTTCAACGGACAGGTGCTTGTTCGTTCCGGTAAGGGCGGAGGCAATAACGAGTCTTTGAGGAGTGATCTGGATATTGAGCGAGCGAAATTTGGAGGCAAGCTGCTTGATTTCTTCGCTTTCTCTGTTGAGATCATTTTGGGCTGGCTTGGCGGATTTCATTTTGAGGTCACCTTTCCCATTGCGGGTGATTTTTTTGTAAATCCAGCTAATTTCAGGGTTCACTAAGATTACACCTGAAGATGTTTTCCTGCAAGTCAAACTGATTCTCATTGTCAAACTGGTAGTCCGAATTTTTCTTGACAATGTCTTGGATAATCGCTATTTTATCTTCGCCTCCATTATTGCGGGAATAGCTCAGCGGTAGAGCATCGCCTTGCCAAGGCGAGGGTCGCGGGTTCGAATCCCGTTTCCCGCTCCAGTATTTTAAGCCATTTCTAAAAATATTCCCCCACTAAAAATTGAATTTTAGGGATAAGTCCTCTGGAGTTTCTTATCAAATCTCCGGAAGAATGTCATGGCGACTTTTTTCAAGTGTGGTCCATATGGTGGCAGGTCAAGATCCATGTCCAGTCCATCTGTCTTCCTCACGGGCGAGGAACCGAAAGGAACCGTCGGCTGAAACCGAAAGAAAAAGCTGCTCTGCTGATTGCCTGTGAAGTCTACGGTGGAGATATTCCCCACATCGTCCGTATTGCCTTGGAAACCGCCATGCGCCGGGGAGAACTCGGGGGGATGACCTGGGACATGGTGGATCTCAAGAAACGGACGGTGACGCTTCCGGATACGAAAAACGGCCAGAAAAGAATCGTTCCCCTCT
>DAHWBS010000017.1 GCA_027323445.1 Leptospirillum sp. | reverse complement strand
GATGGGTAAAAACAGGTTGGAAGCGTTCAGCGATGGCGTGATCGCCGTTATCATCACCATCATGGTCCTGGAGTTCAGGGTCCCTAGCGGCGAGAGTTTCAATGCCCTTGCACCGCTGGTTCCGGCCCTGTTGAACTATGTGTTGAGCTTTGTCTACATTGGCATTTACTGGAACAACCATCATCATATGCTTTATACGGTCCGAAAGGTGACGGGGTCCATCCTGTGGGCAAACCTTTACCTGCTCTTCTGGCTTTCGCTGGTTCCCTTTGCCACAGCCTGGATGGGGAAGAATCACTTTGCCGCTTCTCCCTCAGCCCTCTATGGGGTCATTCTGTTGATGGCCTCTCTGGCCTATTGGAACCTGCAGCAACGCATCATAGCCTCCCAAGGACCCGACTCGATTCTCAAGAATGCCATCGGGAAAGACTGGAAGGGAAAAATCTCTCCCATTCTTTATCTCATCGCCATTCCTATGTCGTTTTGGTCGTCGTGGATCTCTCAAGGACTCTATGTGCTGGTTGCCCTGCTTTGGCTTATTCCAGACCAGCGCATCGAAAATGTTGCTGAATAGACAGGTTTAAAAATGCACTCCCAACATTCCTGCATACAAAATAAAGAGAAAAGCCCCTGGAATTTTCTTCAGGGGCTTTTCTCTCAAGACAGAACAATACTTGCACTTTATAACAGTCTACCCTGAGACAGTCTCTCTTGAGAGCATCCCGGCAATAGCAGGGGCCAGTTTCTTGGCCTCAAAAGCCAAAACGGAAAACTCCGCGACCCCGGCCAAAGAATAAGGATCCCCTTCAATCATCTCCATAAGGGCCTTCCGACTCTCTGTACGAATCCATAGAACACCGCCATCTCCCGTTTCCAGAGGACCGGAAGCCAAAAGCATCCCATTGGATACAAACCCGTTCAGATACTCCCGATGGGACTCCACAACAGCACCAACTTCTTCCCTGGATTTTGAGTAGCGAATAACAACGGTATAAAAAATCACACTGGCTCCTTCGGTTATGCCGGATAAACGAGAATGGACTTGATCGGAACAGGAGCAACCTTCTCCCGACCACCGATACCGGTCAGCTCAATGGCCACGGAGATGCAAACGACATCCCCTCCCTGTTTTCTGATCAGATCAATCGCAGCGCGAGCTGTTCCTCCGGTGGCCAGCAAATCGTCCACAAGAAGAACCCTCTCCCCGGGCTTGATCGCACCGGCCTGAATTTCAATCGTATCCGTCCCGTACTCGAGCTGGTAAGTCAGAGAGGAGACATCGCCCGGAAGCTTTCCTTTTTTTCGGACAGGAACAAATCCTGCACCGATTCTGTCTGCAATCGGTGCGCCCAGAATAAATCCCCTGGCTTCGATGCCAACGACCTTTTTGACTGGATCAGACAAAAACGGCTTGGCCATTTCGGTGATCAAGGCCTTGAAAGAAACCGGATCCTGAAAAACCGGCATGAGATCATAAAACAGAATTCCTTTTTTGGGAAAATCCGGAATACGTCCAACAATTTTGTCAAAATCCATTAATAAAAACCCTTTCGTTAAAAACTCTCATGATTTTTTGGGTTTAGGAGGTTTTTTCTCCCCGGAAAGTCCTGAGATGGAAAAAGCCTTCGGATGCTCAAGATACGATCTCATCTTGGCCAAAGCATGTGATTCTATCTGACGGACACGTTCTCTGGTAACCCCGAGAACCTTTCCCACCGCCTCAAGCGTCATTCCATCTCCCCGCTCCGCGACCTTACGATTGCCCTGGCCAGATCGGGTTTTGGCTGGAACATTCGGGAGAGGTTCCTGAGATGACGAAGGATGATTCTCCATCAGTCCAAATCGGAGTTCAACAACCCTTCTCTCATTTTCCCGGAGAATGGAGAGACAGCGAAGAATCTGCTCATGATCTTCCCTGAGCTCAATCAATCTTATGGCCGAGGGTCTTTCCGTATCCTCGAGGACATCAAGAAGAGATCCATCCTCACGATCCCCAAGGGGCATATCAAGAGACAACGGCTCCCTGAGAAGCGGCAAAAGCTCCGGATGGAGGGTAAAAAGATCCTCCCCCGGATCAACTCCCATCGCGAGGGCATGATCTTTTTTGGAGAGAGAGGAATTGATCTTTTCCATCAGATGCACAGGAAGGCGAATCATATGCACCTGATTGAGCAGTGCCCGTTCAATGGACTGGCGAATCCACCATGTTGCATAGGTGCTGAAACGAAAGCCAAGATCGGGGTTAAAACGGTCAACCGCCTTCATGAGACCCAGATTGCCCTCTTCGATCAGATCCTCCATCGCCAATCCACGATCGGAGTATCGTCTGGCGATGGAAACCACCAGCCTGAGATTGGAAAGGATCATCAATTCCCGCGCACCTTCATCCCCATGGCGCATTTTTGTCGAGAGGTCAACTTCTTCTTCACGAGAGAGCAAGTCTGTCGTTCTCATGTTTTGGAGATAGGCTCCCAGAGCCGAAAGGGCAGCGCTTCGGGGGGGGTGGGAGAGATCCTTGTCGCCGTCATGATCCATGTCCATTCCCGAAAAGAAGGACGATGCAGTGGGATCTGAATGATTGTCATCCCGCCCGGCCAAAAATTCACTCATTAAAGCTCCCGGTCAATGACAAAAGATCCACCCTGCTCCGAGGCAACACCCAGGGAGGTCCTCAAGACACAGTCAACCCTGGCTCCAAAAGGCCCCTTTTGAAGCTCCAGAACCAGCTGGTCTATTGCGTCAGGAAGCCCCGAAACGAGCACGATCACTGTTTTATCCTCAAGGTTTCTGACACTTCCCCACAATCCGAGACGCAGGGCATGGGACAAGACAAAAGCCCTGTACCCAACACCATGCACATGCCCCGAGACAATAATGGACTCAGTGACTGCGGTTGTTGGGAAATAAGGTCGTCCAGATGGTGTCGTAGACATCAGTCAACCTCCGGGAAATGTATTGGGAACATGTCGTTCGGATATTGGAGGGGAAAAGATCGTGTTCCTCTAAAACGGGAGAGGACTGTACCAGTATAAACAGACCCTATAGATTATGGTCGGGGCGAAAGGATTTGAACCTTCGACCCCACCGTCCCGAACGGTGTGCGCTACCAAGCTGCGCTACGCCCCGACTAGACCATCAATCTCTCAAGATATAAACGATACATAACGGAAAAAGTCATCCGTATTGCGCTCAATTTCGGAATTGGCTTGGGCGCTAAAATGGAACAAGAAACGGCAACCAGCATTCCGCCGGAACAGTGCACGAGCAAGTCTGTACTATACCGTTTTCCCTTTTTGGATTGCAACAGCGAAGCTCATCCGACAGGGCATGGCTGTCGGATGAGGGATCGCGATTTCGACTAAAAATGAAGCCTGAAAAAGATCAAGTCGTTCATCATGGATGCTCGATAGGCTCCATCGCTGAAAAACACCACCCTGCCATCGACCGGGTGATCAGCAGAGAATAAAAACCATCAGAAAGAAAAACGCGAAATCAGTCAGAAAACAGCCGGCCTCTTTCTGGCTCAAGCCGGACCCAGCATATTTTCCGGCCGGACCCACCGGTCAAAATCCTCTCCCGTCAGAAAGCCCAGCTTGATGGCGGCCTCTTTCAGAGTCAGATTCTCCTCAAAGGCAACATGCGCCACTTTTGCAGAACGGTCATAACCGATATGGGGCGAAAGAGCCGTAACAAGCATCAGCGAGCTTCTTACCGACTCTTCAATTCTCTCAAGATTTGGGCGAAGTCCTTCCACTGCAAATCGTGTAAAGTTTTTCATGCCGTCGGACAAAATTTCAACCGAATGCAGAAAATTGAACACCATTACAGGCTTAAAGACATTGAGCTCAAAATTTCCCTGAGATCCGGCAAATCCAATGGCGGCATCATTTCCCATCACCTGAACGGCAATCATTGTCAGTGCCTCACATTGGGTGGGATTGACTTTTCCCGGCATGATGGAGCTACCCGGCTCATTTTCCGGAAGAAAGAGTTCGGACAAGCCACAGCGGGGACCAGAACCCATCCATCGAAGATCGTTTGCGATCTTCATGAGTGATGCGGCCAGACTCTTCAAGGCGCCACTTGCCATCACAAGCTCGTCATGCGAGGAAAGAGCCATAAACTTGTTCGGGGCAGAAACAAATGGATGCCCTGTCATCAGTGAAAGCTCACGAGCGACCCTGCCGGAAAACTCCGGATGGGTATTGAGTCCCGTTCCCACGGCCGTTCCACCGATCGCCAGCTTATAAAGGGGAGCCATTGCATAAAGAATGTTTTCGCGAGCCGATTCAAGCTGGGCAACATACCCGGAGAACTCCTGCCCCAAGGTCAATGGAACAGCATCCATCAAATGGGTTCGACCAATCTTGATAATTCCCGAGAACTCCTCCACCCGCTTAGCAAGAGCATCCCTGAGCAGGGAAAGAGCCGGAAGAAGCTGTTCAGAAAGGGCCAGAACCGATGCAATATGCATCGCTGTCGGGAAGGTATCGTTCGAAGACTGGGACATATTCACATGATCATTGGGATGAACAGGATTTTTGGAGCCAACAACTCCTCCGGCCAGCTGAATGGCCCTGTTTGCAATGACTTCGTTCACATTCATATTGGTCTGGGTTCCGGATCCTGTCTGCCAGACAAACAGCGGAAACTCTTGATCAAGACTTCCGGATACAACCTCTCCGGCCGCCTTGACAATCAGCTCTGCCTTGTCGGAAGGAAGCTTTCCAAGATCCCGGTTCGCCATTGCTGCCGCTTTTTTCAGAAGCCCCATCGAGCGGATGACTTTTATGGGCATCCGGTCTTGTCCTATTGAAAAATGATGGAGCGATCTTTGTGTCTGTGCACCCCAAAGCCGATCCTTAGGAACATCAATGGTTCCCATGCTGTCTGTCTCCTGACGCACCTTTCCCGAGGCATTTTTCTCTTCTGACATTCCATCCCTTCCTTCAACAAAATATGGTTATAGATGTTCCTGATCACTATAAAGCACCACCCCGGCAACAATCTATCCTAAGCATCCGGCGATAAAAATCCAATAGGAGAAAATCAGGGCGCAATACAAGTCTTTTTTCCGATCAAGAAAACTGGAAGAAAAAAGGCCTGACCGGTTTAACCGGTCAGGCCTTTTCAGACTTTCGAAACTCTCCAGGGAAACAAAGAGGGTCAGGCTTTTCCCATTATCCGGCGAAGCTCTTCTTCCGGAATTCTGCGTTGATTGCCCGGAGTACGGATCGTCCGGATCTTTCCGCTTTTATCCCATGAACGGATCGTCACGGGAGAAACACCCAGAATCTCCGCCACCTCCTTGACTGATAGCAACTTGGAAAATGGTTCGGACTTCACCATTTCCTTCTTCTTAGTACCGGCCATTGCCACCTCCATAAGGATTGAATTGCCAAATTCCATATTTTAAAGGGTACAGAAAAGAATCATTCACTCTTGGAATGAACAGGACCTTTCCAAAAGACAGCATAGATGCGCAGAAGAAACAATTAAGAACCCCATGAGGATGATACAGGATGTATCATGATATCATAGGATTCCTTACTTTGAATAGACGTTCAGAATTATTTTTGATATATCCTGAAAAAAAGATGATTTATATAGGAGTAAACAGCACCCGGACAGCAAAGATACTTTCCTGTTTGTATTCTGAACCCTGTACGCATAGCTTACGAAAGCTTTTCGATCGTGCGGACCATTCTCAACGGATCAGTGAGCCCCTGAAAACCGATACGAATCCAGTCCCTGCCATCCGGAGGACCAAATCCACTGGCAACCCGGAGCCTTACGCCAAAGTGTTCAAGAGACTGTCGAGCGATTTCCCCTGCACGATCGCCCCAACCCGTCCTTACCAGTAAAAAAGGACCGGCTCCTCTGGAAACGGGGATGTTTTTCATCACAAAAAATCCGGACAACTCCTCAAGAAGACTTTCAATGGCCACACACTGCTCTAAAGATTTTTGATGATTTTCAATCAGCTGAACGATGACTTCCTGCTCCAAAAGCCCAAGAGACCAGGGCCCCATCCCCTGCCGAATCACAGAAAGGATCCCCTCCGGTCCGAACAATACTCCCGTTCGGATGCCGGCAAGTCCTGATATCTTCGTAAAGCTTTTCAAAACGAAAAAAGATGAAAACACCCCATCCCATAGAGGTAAAACAGAACTTCGAGATCCAATGAAATCCTGAAACGACTCATCTATCAGAAGACAGGCCCCTTTTAAAAGGAGCATTTCCCCCAGAGCGTGGAGGGACTCCCGGGAAAACTCCTCTCCCGTCGGGTTGACAGGATTGACCAAAACCACAAGGTCCCCACGGCGAGCCTGTTTGATAACGCCAGAAAATCCGGGGTCGACCGGCCAGGGAGAATGGTGGGCAGGAACACCGGGCCTGACAAAGACCATTGGAATACCAAAGACTTCCCCGGCTCGGGGATACTCTGAAAAGACGGGCTCGGGAAGAAGAATCCTTGCGGGTCTAAACGTTTCAAACAACCGGTATAAAAGAGCCGTTGCACCCGCTCCGGGGAGAACGTTTGCCGGGGGAACAGCATAAAAAGAGGCGAGTGCTCTCTGGATCTTTTCTGAATACGGATCAGGATAGAAGGCAAGATGCTTCGAAAGGCTTTTCCATAAAAGCTCCATGGAGAAAGGAGGGCCCAGAGGATTGATCGTAGTGCTCGAATCCAGATCGCAGCTTCCCGGTGGACCGCCTCCATGATCCCATTCGGTCAGGCGAGCCAAAAGCTCTCCCCCAAAACGCCCCATCTGAGGATAAAAAGGAGAATCAATGCTCCCAGAATAAAAGCGATCTGTTTCCGATAAAGGGATATACCGAGAATAAGACGTTCCGGATCCGGTGGCTGAAAGTTTTTTCCAATAGCAGGCTTTTCAACCCACTTTCCACCATAGAATGCCCCTCCCCCCAGGCGGACACGCAAAAGAGCCGAATATCCGGAAATCCCGTGACCCGAGTTTGGACTGGGGTGCAAATGGCGCTCGGAAAGCATCATCCGGACGGTTTCCATGAACCGGGATCGGCCGGATCGATCGAACAAGGCAAACCCCATGCACAGTCCAGTCGTCATTCTTGCAGGAACAAAGGCCAGAAGGTCATCAAGCCGGGCACTGGCCCATCCCAGATCCTTGTAGGGATCATGTTTGTACCCCACCTGGGAGTCCATCGTACTGACAGCCTTGTAAAAGAGCAAAAGGGGAGCGCCTCCCAGGCAGAGGAAAAAAAGCGGTGCCACGACCGCATCGGTCAGGTTTTCCGACAGGCTTTCCAGTGCGGCCCTGGAGATCTCCGACCGGCTCAGTTTTTGAGTATCCCTGCCAACAATTTTGCCCAACAAAACCCGGGCACCGTCAAGATCATCGAGCTCAAGGGCTCTCGCGACATCGCTCACATGGTCATAGAGGCTTCTGGCCGCCAGCAAGGAACAGGAAAGATAGATAGAGACAATATTTCCCAACAGCGGGGGAAGAAAATCTTCGGTCAACACAATCGTCAGGAATACGGGAGGGAATGTGACCATAAAAAGATAAAACACTCCCCCCAGTTTTTGCCATCCCCCTTCTGGAAGCCGTCCCAGAAAAAAAGGTTCGAGAAAGCGGCCCCACTGACCCACAAGCACAACAGGATGAATGACAGAAAGATGCTCTCCAAAAACCAGATCCAAAGACAATGCCAACGGACAAAGGGCCCAGGAAGAGATCACGAGTTTGCCCCGATGATGGGAAAGGCCCTTGAAACCTTGACAGAAAGCCGATCAAGGGCTTCATCCTGAATCGACTCGATATCCGGACCCCGGGAGACATTTCCATTGAGCCAATCGTTCAGAATGAATTGACGAAACGGCTCATTGTCGAAAAGGCCGTGGACAGGTGCCCCAAAGATCCTGCCGCTGGCATGCATCGCCCCTTCGCCCAGGAGCGGCTCCCCCGATTCATCCCTTACAGAGAAAAGAGGCGTCCCCGAATGAAGTCGATTCCGCCCATGGCGGATCTCATAGCCTGACAACCATTCTCCGGAGAGAGCGTCCGATCCGATAGCCGCCGGATCCTGCCACATAACAGATACCCGACGTGATATCTTGACCTTTTCAAAGGTTACGGAAAAAGGCAAAAGAGCCAGGCCCGGAGTCCATGGCCGATTCGATTCCACTCCTTCCGGATCAATAATATCGGATGCCAGCATCTGGTATCCTCCACAAATGCCGATCACCCTTCCATGTTCTCGGACATGCCTCATAAACCAAGAGAAAAGAGGGCTCTTCCGGAATAATTCCAGATCCTTGACCGTCTGCCGGGTCCCGGGAAGAACGACAAGGTCCGCTCCCTGGGGAACAGCCCCGTCGATGGGACAAAACGTGACAGAGACGCCGGGATGGTAAAGGAGCGGATCCATATCGGAGCGGTTCGACAGATGCGGCCATTCAAGAACGACAACCCGAAGCGGAACAGAAGAGCTTGATCCGGAATGAACCACCGGACTGACGGAAGTGGAAAAAGAATCCTCATCCGGCAGAGGCAAGGCACCCAGATGTTCAAGGACGCCAATAACGGGAACTCCTGTCAGACGGGTGAGCTCCCGATGGGCGGACTCCAGCAGGAAGCGTTCCCCCCTGAACCGGTTGATTCCCATCCAGGCAATGATCTCCCTCTCCTTGGGAGGCAAAAGCATCCAGGTCCCGTAAAGGGACGCATAGACCCCGCCCTGATCGATACTTCCCAGAAGCAGTGCCTTCGCACCGGCAGCCCTTCCCATCCGGGTATTGGCGATATCCTCATCCAGAAGGTTGATTTCGGCGGGAGATCCCGCCCCTTCAAGGATGACCAGATCGAACTCTTCCCGGAGGGCTTCAAACGCCATCACAACTTTTGGAAAAAGCTCCTTTTTGAGCTCCTTGTACTCCCTGATTCCAAAAACACCAAGGGGTTGCCCCAGAAAGACGACCTGAGAACGTCCCTCACCAAGGGGTTTCAAAAGAATGGGATTCATTTCAGCCCGGGGCTCGATCCGGGAAGCCCTCGCCTGAAGCCATTGGGCCCGGCCGATTTCTCCGCCTCCGGGGAGAACGGCCGCATTATTGGACATGTTCTGACTTTTAAAGGGAGCAACCCTCAGGCCGAGGTTGGAGGCCCATCGGCACAAACCTGCAACAACCAGAGACTTTCCGACACCAGATCCTGTCCCAAGAACCATGATTGGCACATGCCCCATCACTCACCCCGCAAAACAGCCTGACAACAATACCGCTTCACTTCCGTTTGACTTCAGAAAAGACAATACGCAGGAAGAAGTTCTAAAACACCTTGCAAGAACGCTCCGGAGAGGAAGGTGCTGCATCCGGAAAAACCTTTCCCATAGACCTGTCGTCTGATAGAATACCCCATCACTTTTCAGGAGGATAGCGTTTCTGGTCTCTCAACATTCGACGATCCGGACACCCTCCGCAATCCGGTCAAAAACCAATCCCGGGAGTGGACCAACAGGTTATCCATCAAGGAGGAAGCGTGTCCAAGGAACTTCGCAGCAAGGCAATGACCCAGGGAATTTCTCGTTCTCCCAACAGAGCAATGCTTCGCGCCATGGGGTTTGGAGATGATGATTTTTCAAAACCGATTGTCGGTGTCGCCAATGGCTACAGCACCGTCACCCCCTGCAACATGGGGTTAAACGATCTGACAGCCGCGGCGTCACAGACCCTTTCCGAGTCGGGCGCAATGCCCCAGACATTCGGGACCATTACCGTTTCTGACGGAATCTCGATGGGAACCGAAGGGATGAAGTTTTCTCTTGTCAGCCGCGAAGTGATTGCCGACTCCATTGAAACAGTCGTCTCTGCTGCCAGCCACGATGGCCTTCTCGCCATCGGCGGATGTGACAAGAACATGCCGGGAGCAATGATTGCCATGGCACGGCTCAATATTCCCTCCATTTTTGTTTACGGAGGAACCATCAAACCAGGTCACCTCGATGACGGACGGGACCTCACGATCGTGTCCGCCTTTGAAGCCGTAGGCCAAATCACTGCAGGAAAGATCACCGAAGAAGAGCTTCTCGACATAGAGCGCCATGCTTGCCCCGGAGCCGGTTCCTGCGGCGGGATGTACACAGCCAACACCATGTCCTCAGCCATAGAAGCCATGGGGCTAAGTTTGCCCAAAAGCTCCACAATGGCGGCCGAAGACGATGAAAAAAAGGAAAGCACCCGTGAATCCGCAAAGGTTCTGTTCGCTGCCATCCAGAAAAACATCTGCCCCAGGGATATCCTCACAAGAGAAGCCTTCCTGAACGCGATCGCCGTTATCATGGCCGTTGGAGGTTCGACCAATGCCGTCCTGCACCTTCTTGCGATTGCACACAGCGCAAATGTTCCGCTTTCCATCGATGATTTCGAGGCTGTGCGGCTGAAAGTTCCCGTCCTTTGCGACCTGAAACCTTCCGGCCGTTATGTGGTAACGGAATTTCACAATGCGGGCGGAGTTCCTCTCGTCATGAAAATGCTCCTGGAAAACGGCCTCTTAAATGGAGACTGCCTCACCATTACCGGAAAATCCATCAGGGAAACACTCTCCGGAACGCCTTCCGTTCCACCGTCCGGACAGGATGTCATCCATCCCTTTGAAAATCCCGTCTACCCGAAAGGCCACTTGGCCATCATGAAAGGGAATCTCTCGCCGGAAGGATCCGTTGCAAAGATATCCGGGATCAAAAGCACCGCCATTACCGGTCCGGCAAGAGTTTTTGACTCGGAAGACGAAGCAATGGCCGCCATCATGGCGAAAACAATCAAGGCCGGTGATGTGGTCGTCATCCGTTATGAAGGTCCAAAGGGCGGACCTGGAATGAGAGAGATGCTCGCACCCACCTCCGCATTGATTGGAGAAGGTCTCGGGGACAGCGTTGCTCTGATGACGGACGGGCGCTTTTCGGGAGGAACCTATGGGCTCGTCGTCGGCCACGTTTCACCGGAAGCCGCTGTTGGCGGCCCCATCGCCCTGGTCCATGAAGGAGACATGATCACCATCGATGCGACCAGAAACCTGATCGAAATAAAGGTTTCCGACGAGGAACTGGCAAGAAGAAAGTCCCTCTGGAAAGCCCCTGCTCCCCGTTACGCCAGAGGAGTGATGTCAAAGTATCGCTTGCTCGTGAAAAGCGCAAGCCTTGGTGCCATCACCGACTGATGGTTCGGCCCATCCATCCTGGATGGGCCTTTTCTTCTGCCCTTCGAAATCAGTTTAACCGCGGATCAGAGGGCGAGGCCGCTCCATGATCCGTTCCATCCCGGAACCCATGCGAAAAATCGGCCGCATAAAGACGACTCCGGACCTGAGAGCGAATGGCTGGATCGAAGACCTTTCCAACAAGAAGCATCGCCTGACGATGGATCTTTGAAGCAGTGACCATCGGGGCAATCGTCTCAAGCGTTCCCCTCATCATGGTCTCATCCGGCCATGATGCCCTGGCAACAACCGCCGCCGGTGTCTTTGCTGGCAGGACCGTCAACAGTTCGGTGACAATCTCGTCTATCCGGTCGACAGAGAGAAAAATCGCAATCGTCGAACCATGGCGCGCAAGATCCGCCAGCCCCTCACCGGGTGGCATGGGGGTTCTGCCCGCCGTTCTCGTTAAAATAACGGTCTGGCTCACATCCGGGAGGGTCAGCTCCATACCCAGTGCGGCCGCACTTGCAAAAACGGATGAGACTCCAGGAACAACCTCCCAGGGAATATCCTGCCCTGACAGCTCTGTCGTCATTTCCGCCATTGCTCCAAAAATACCCGGATCACCGGAGGCCAGTCTGACGACGACCTCTCCCGACCGTGCGCCATCGATAAGCTCTGAAACGATCTGCTCCCTGTTCAGCCCTGCAGAATCAATCCATCTTGCCACTGGGGCCAACTCAATCATCGCCCGTTCGTCCACAAGGGATCCGGCATAGATCACTCTTCCGGCCTTTTCCATGATCCTTGCACCCCGAACAGTGATCAGGTCAGAAGCCCCCGGTCCGGCTCCAACAAAATAAACGGTGCCACCTCTCACTCGACTCATCAGTTTTTAGCGCAGAATACCCCCGGCTTTAGCCGTGGGGAGAAATGCGCTGCTCCTTTCTGTTTGACAGGTTTTATTTTAATCAGGTCCGATCCTTTATCTCCTGCAAGTCCCTGATGGAGGGAGTCGAAACATTCCCCGAAACGTCCCGGACTTGTCCGGAATGCGGATCTGTGAATAAAAAGAATCGGAAGACCCAAGGTCAATTCTTCCGTATTGTCTGCGGGCATGAAGCTCTTCTCGATCATGTCGCCGCCCGAAACATTGCAAAGATCTCTGCAACCCGGCCTGGATTCTCAACCCGTCTCAACGCGGGTCAGGGAAAAGCCCCTGCCTCAGCCATGAGGTTGTTTACGACTCCTCCCAAGAAATTCCCTGATCCTTGTATAGCGCCAGCGCTTTTTTCCAGAAAACGACTCTTGCGAGATAAAAACCTCCCATACCGTAAGCGATCGCGCTCACAGCGGAGATTTGCCGCCACAGCAGCACGATGACAAGAATAAATGTCAGCACTCCCATGATATAGGAAAAGACCACCACCCTTCGAAAAGGATGGGGCGGGATGGAAAGACCTCCCTTGACTGGGCCGCCAAATAATCCCTGTCCACCCTTGATTCTCTTGTAAAGACCTGCATAACGACCTGGATCCAGCTCAAGAAGATAATATTGATAACGGGAATGGCCCAGCCCCAGAAGAGCCCCTCCCAGACCAACCGCCATTCCGTTAAAAACGGGGGAAAGCGTCAGGTCACCCTTTGAGAAATGAATCATGGTTATGGTAAAGACCGCACCGAAACCCAAAAGAGCCCATATCGCAGAGAACCGGAGAAGAATCATGTCGACAAAACGAAGCGAGTCGATCTGTCCAGGAAGATCAGGACGTTTTGCCATGGTCCCCCCACCCGTTTTTGCGAAGGATCAAAAGCGACATATAGGGAACGTCCCTCTCCAGAAGGGTCTCAACATCCCGAACAATCATTTCCCGGGAGGTCTCGACATGTTCGAGATAAATACATTTTGACAACAGACCACGCCCATCAAGAATCCTGAGAAGGGCGGGAATCACCCTGTTGATTTTCATAAAAACGACGGTTTCGTGAAGATCAATCATCTTTTCAAGATGGCTCGCCTCGTAGGTTGCAGGAATCACCGCAAAGCTTTCCGAGCCCTGAACCAGGGGTTCAACAATTCTGGCGGCGGCACCATTGAAGGAAGTGACCCCCGGAACCACGGACACCCTGAGCTGGGGAAGAACCTTTTTGAGCCCCGCCAGAAGATTTCCGAAGGTCGAATAGAAAAGGATGTCCCCTATACTGATGAAAGCGACGTCCCCCAGTGCCAGAGACTCCGTCAGGAGCCTGGCATTTTCCATTCGGGCCTTTTCAAGGATCGATTCGTCTTTTGTCATCGGGAACACAAGCTCTACAATCCGGGGGGGCACATTTCTCGAGTCGATGTATCCGGAAACAATGTCTCTGGCCTGAGAACCACCATCCGATACACTTTTGGGATAGGCAATCGTCGGAACGCTCTCAAGAATATTCAGTGCCCGAATCGTCAGAAGGTCCGGCGAACCCGGACCGACACTGACTCCATAAAGTGTTCCGCCGGTGGTCTCTGCAGGATCAGTCCCTTTCATCGTCCTCCCTTTCCGGCAAAAAGTGCTCATCCAGGGGGAACCGGTATTCTTCGTTGAGCCACTTCATGAGGTCAATCTCGCGACAAGAGCTTGAGCAAAAGCTCTTGCGGGCATCAGTGATCTCTGAAAGAACACGCCCACATGTCGGGCAAACTCTCGAAGAAGGCTCCCCAAAGGCCCCTCCTCCTGTGGACGGCATCACATGATCTTCTTTTTCACCGCTGAAACTCAAAATGCCCTCCCGTACAATCCGACAGAAAAAGATTGATGATCAAAAAATTCCCCAAAGTTCCTATTGGTGGTCAAAGGTCGTTTCATGGTGTCTCAATATCACACAGGGCGTAAAAAGATGTTCGGGTCGACTTTTCAGCCTTTGATCTGTAAAGAGACTCATCAGCCCGTTTCAAAAGCGAATCGGGCTTGTCCATATCTCTCGCGATACAGACACCCATACTTCCTTTGATCTCAACTGTCTCGTTATCGACAACCGATACTGGCGGACCAAAAACCTCCCGCTCTATTCTCGTAAAAAGCTCAAAAAGCCCCTCTCTGTCAGAAAAACCCTGAAAAATGAGAACAAACTCATCCCCCCCGAATCTCGCAATGGCCTCCGGCTTTCCCAGAACCAGAAGAAGACGGCGGGAAATTTCCCGAAGAAGACGATCACCGGCATGATGCCCATAGAGATCGTTGACCTGTTTGAATTCGTCAAGATCAAGCAGGCCTACCGCAACCAGCAAACCGGTTTTCCGGTGGAAGTCCAGTGCGTTCTCAAGGATGCTCTTCAAAAGCCTCCTGTTATGGATGCCCGTCAGGGCATCATGGGTTGCCTCCCATTCCTGACGCTCTTTCTCAAACTCCAGCTCTTTCCGCATTACCAACTCATCAAGTGCATGCCCAAAAAATCGGGAAACACCAATAAAAAGCTCGACGGTATCTTGATCAAATGCTCCCGCAAGACTTGACATCACAACCAGAACTCCCCAGGGTTTTCCGCCCCGGACAACGGGGACAGTCCCCACCGACTGTATGTCCAGACGCACAGACAAGGATTTCAGGGCTGGGAAGGTATCCCCATCAGGAGCTTGATTCAGATATTGCATCTGATTGGTCAAGACAGCCTTCCCTGCCAAGGTTTTTCCCTGCACAGGGATCTGAAGATTTTCTTTCAGAAACTTTTCAACGCCCTCTCCCATCCCTTTTTCATAGGTAATCATCCGGTCTTCACCAATGACTCCCAGAACCGCCCAGTCAAAAAAACCGCTCGAGACGATTGTATCAAGGGTTGTATCGACAATCTCCTTTTCTTCCCTTGCCCTGAGAACAATATCTGATGCCCTGGAAAACGCCTTCTGGAGCCGGTAGATCCGGCCGATCCTGACCTGCTCTTCATCGAGAAGCCTTGTCGTTTTCTGTCGGGAAAACATCTCGTCCAGGATGGTTTTCAAATGGTCGAGAAGGATACGGTGGTCCGGGTGTCTGAAAAACCAGGGGAACCCGCTGTACAGTGAAAAGATGAGAACTCTTCCGTAATCATCCCTGATCGGAATCGCCGCAGCAGAGTGGATCCCGGAACGAATCAGTCTCTCTTTCCATGGAGACAAAATCTCATTGGACTGGGTATTTTCGAGTATCTGGATCGTTCCCGTTCGAAACGCCTGCCCCATCGTTCCCTGCCCCAGTGGCGTTTCATCGGAGCGAATCTCATTCCCCTCAAGATAATCCGACATCCAGTTGTTACTGACCGAAAGCGGCCTGAAAACATGGGACTCATCCGGAACACCGATCCAGCCTCCCCTTATTAAAAGCTCCTCGGACAGCAAGTTCAAAACCTTTCCAAAGCTTTTCAGCGGATGTGCGTCATGGACAAGGATAGCATCCAGTCGGGACATCAATGAAAGAACCTTCTCCTGTCCCCTCATCATCCCCTGGGATTGAATGGACAGGTGTTCCAGAACTCTGGAGGAAATCCGGAGAAACTCTCCCTCTTCACCCAATCCCCTGAAGCGTTCCGAGAGAAGCCATGACAAAGACTCTCGGATCCACTCAATCGAGACACCAAGACGATAATGGTTTTCCCCGATCGACAGAATTTCTTCCCTATCGATTGCTTCGGATCCAAGAAGCTTTGTAATCATGGAGGAAAGGACTTTCGAGAGATGGGCCTCTCTTTCCGGACCCAGTTGCGAAAGGAAACGAGCTTTTTCCGGATCGGATAGAAGGTAAGCGAAAAACCCTCTCGCGATATCTTCTGATTTTTGTTGCGACATCAGCTGTTCTTCCTTAAAGAATCCCAAAAAGGCGAAACAGGAAAAGGTTTCTGGCGCTTCTTCCAGAAGAAGCGCCACTTTCAAGCCATCCAGTCTTGAGGTAGGATCAGTGCATTATAGAATGTTCCAACTTCATATACCAATATCAGTAAACCGCGAGGGCCCGTCCATGTTAAAAAAAGACCGATCCGGCGACAAAAAGTGCTCCCAACCCACAAGACTCCTTGTTATGGGTCTGGCATTCGCCTCAATGGCCATTTTTCCAACACTCTCCCAAGCCCAAAAACTGATGACCATCACCGGATCTTCGATGCTTTATCCCCTTGAGACAAAATGGGCCCGATCCTACGAAAAAAAACATCCCGGAACGAAAATTGACGTTTCAGCCACTGGATCCGGCATGGGATACCGCCAGGCATTCCTGGGCGATGTATCGATTGGTGCATCCGATGCCTACGAAACCAAAAACATCAAAAAGCAGTACCCGGACATGGTCAACATTCCCGTTGCGATGGAAGACGTTGAAATTATCTACAATCTACCCGGAATCTCCAGGAAAATCCCTCTCAGGCTTGACGGAAACACTCTTGCCCTGATCTTTCTCGGAAAGATCGGATATTGGGATGACCGACGACTTTTGGCAGAAAATCCCGGAATTTCCCTCCCCCACCAAAAGATCAGGGTCATTCACAGAAAAGACCCTTCCGGAACGACATTTGTCCTGACCGACTTTCTCTCCAGAACATCCCATGAGTGGAGAGATGAAATTGGAAGGGACATGTCACCATCATGGCCCATTGGAAAAGGTTTCAATGGCAGTGCAGGCATTTCAGGGGGAGTATCAGCCACACCATGGAGCATTGGCTATGATGGGCATTATTGGGTTAAGCGTTCAGGTCTTCCGAGTGCGGCTTTAAAAAATCACGACGGATACTTTGTGACGGGA
This sequence comes from Leptospirillum sp., assembly GCA_027323445.1. Classification (GTDB taxonomy): domain Bacteria; phylum Nitrospirota; class Leptospirillia; order Leptospirillales; family Leptospirillaceae; genus Leptospirillum. Next base: position 6,402 of record DAHWBS010000017.1, on the reverse strand, counting down.
TCGCTTGATAGCATTACCAATGCCGGGAAAAGTGCCATCAAGGCCCGACCGGACTCCCAAAATCTTGACAAGTCCATTGTGTTTTGGGTCCCTGGCAAAAATGTCTATCCTGCATCAAACTTTGAATACTGGGTCGTGAACCCTCATCTTGACTCGGAAAGCATGATGGATGTCAGACATTTGATTAGTTGGGTTCTGGGGTCCGGACAAAATCCGTCGCTCCTTGAATCGGCCGGATTCGCTCCCGTTCCAATGAACTCCACCCGGCCTCTCATCAGGGAATGGTTGAGGAATCTGCTCCTGGGAAATTCCTTCAAAGTCGTCACTCCGGGTTGAAAAACTCAAAGCGGCCGAAATTTCCCTTCCCCGATTCGTTCGACATCCCTTGAGCGGAGAATGTATTTTCCGACAATATCAAACTCAAGGTGAAGGCCGTCTCCCGGCTTTCGCTCCCCGATATTCGTCGCCGATAGCGTATGGGGGATGATGGCAAGCTCCACATGAACGCTTTCTTCTTCAGGATGATCCGAAAGGGCGTTGACCGTCAGGCTGATTCCATCGACTGCGATTGATCCCTTATGGATCAGGAGAGACGCATGACGAATCGGAACACCAATGGTTAAAAAAGTCGTTCCACCTTCGTCACTGCGGGAAATCAGCCACCCGGACTGATCCACATGTCCCAGCACCAAATGTCCCCCCAGACGGTCCGAAAGACGAAGCGCCCTCTCAAGATTGACTCTTCTTCCGGGAGACCAGCTTCCCATTTTGGTGACCGAAAGTGTTTCAAGTGACAAGTCGATTCCAAAACAAAGCCGCAAGGCGTCAGCCCAGACCACAGTCATGCAGGCCCCGTCTATGGCAATCGACTCTCCGACCGTGAGTTCTCCTGCAAATGGCACATCCCCGATGACGAGCCTCATCCCGCCATGGGTCTTTTCCGTCTCCATCAAAACACCAACGGTCTCAATGATCCCCGAGAACATGTAGAGCCTCCTTGTCGGAACTTCCTTAAATCATTGTTTTCTCATCCCAGAGATCAATCGACAACAAAACATCCGACCCCAGACGGGTTGGACGGATCGGCACAGAGAATCGCAAGGCATCCTTGAGCATCCGGGGCGAATGACCTCCCGAAACCCAGTTGATCGCATCATCGCCTCCGATCACCAAAGGAGCAAAGACAAGCCGGATACGATCAACCAGATTTCTGGACAGAAAAGAACCGGTCACATGGCCACCGCCTTCCACCAAAAGCGTCAGGATGCGCCGTTCCACCAGATGGTTCATCAGCTCAAAAAGATCGAGGTTCCCCGATGAATCCATAAGGCATTGAATCACCGTCGCCCCGCCGGACTGAAGCGCCTCAATGTTTTTCCGGGGAGCCTCCTGCCCCGCAACGATCAAGACCTGTGCATCGGAGATCCTCTTCATCACCTGAGAGTTGACGGGTGTCCGTGCCGAGGAGTCCAGTATGATCCGAACCGGGTTGTGAGTATTTTTTCCGGGAATGCGGGTCGTCAGAAGCGGATCATCCGAAAGGACTGTCCCCACCCCAACAAGAATGGCATCATGGGTATTTCTGAGGCGATGGGCCAAAAGGAGAGACTCATCCCCTGAGATCCACTGGGAATCCCCCGAAGACGTGGCAATTCTTCCATCAATGCTTGCAGCCCCCTTCAGGGTAATAAAAGGGCGTCGATTTTTCATCAGGGAAAAAAAGCCCCTGTTCAGCTCAAACGCCTTTTTGCCAAAAAGGCCGACCGACACATCAATACCGGCTCGCTGAAGCTCCCTCACACCCTCCCCCGAAACCTCGGGATTGGGATCCAGTGTCGATATTACCACCCGTTGGATTCCGCTCTGGATAATCTCCCTCGTACAGGGTGGGGTTCTCTTTTTTAAATGACAGCAAGGCTCAAGGTTGACATAAAGATCCGCTCCCATCGCCTTCGGACCGGCTTCGGCCAAAGCACAGACCTCGGCATGCGCCAGCCCGGGGCGCTGGTGAAAGCCTTTTCCGACAAGTTTTCCGCGTGACACGACAACCGCTCCGACGCAGGGGTTGGGCGCAACACTTCCCGCCCCTTTTCGGGCAAGTGACAACACCATATTCATCCACTTCCGGTCACCCGCTGAAAGATCGATCACCCGGATTTTGTCTCCCCTGCCCCCTCCTGAAGAGGGAGCAGCAGCTGTGTGAGGAACGAAAGTTTCCCCATCATTTCAAGTCCCGAAAGAATGGTTCCAAGCAAGGCGAGACGATTGTCCCTCAATGGCTCAAGAGGAGCGTTCACAAGGACCGACTCAAAGAACTTCGTAACGGGATCCACAAGAAGCAGAGATCTCCTCCAGATCTCGCTGAAGTCGCCCGACTCGCACAATGAACCCCATCCGTCTTGACTCGCGAGCCCTGTTGACTTCATTTGATCCCAGAGGACCTTTTCCGCAGATTCGACCAGAAGCTCCGGGTTGAACTTTTGTATCTTTTCCCCTGTTTTTTCGATGATATTCGAAATACGGCTGTAGAGATTGGCCAGAGCAGGAAGGGACGGGTCGGAAAGAATACTCTTTTGGAATGCAAGCCTGCGACAAGACAAGACAATCGGTTCGGATGGAGAAACAAGCGCCGCCCGGACAAGAAGAATCGGAGCATCTTTGCCCAGCAGGTTTTCCAGGCGTTCCAGCAAGAAATTGAGAAGAGGAAGCGAACAGTCACTCTCCCCAAAAATTCCGGCAGACCGGGAGGCCAGATCCTTGACAGAAATAGACCAGCCACTGTCAGCGATGAGGGCGACCAGCCCCGTTCCTGCGCGTCTGACAGCGTAAGGATCTTCTGAGCCGCTTGGGGAAAGACCCGCCTTGAATGCTGCCACCTGATAGAGATACTTGTCGGATGCCGCCAGGATCCTCCCCAAAAGCGACTCGGGAAGAATATCTCCCGAGAAACGGGGACGGTAGTGTTCGGCAATGGCCCGGGCTTCAAGAAGAACCTTTCCCGATTCCGCATCCTGTCTTGAAACTTCTTCCCGATTCTCCCATCTCCAGTAATGCCCGCCGATCACTCCCTGAAGTTCAGGAAATTCCCGGACAAGTCCTGTTGCCAGATCGGCCTTGTAGACCGGGGAAATTCTCCCTAACATCCTGGATAAATCCGTTCGGGAAAGACCTTCTTTGTCCGGCACATGATCCAGAAACCAATCAGCAACGTCTCTCGTGGCACGTGCATGATCCAGGTATGTTCCGGAGCCAGGAAAGAGATTCAGGCCGGAGAGGTCGCTTGAGAAATCGGAGAGGGAGCGCTTCCTGTCACGATCGAAATAATACTGGGCGTCTTCAAGTCTTGCCCGAACGACTTTTTCGTATCCGGAGCGGATGATATGAAGGTTGGCCCGCGGGTTGCCAGCGACGCACACAAAATTCGGAAGTGTCTGCCCTTCTTTGTCTTTCAACACGAAATAGCGCTGATGAACGCGAAGAACCGTCTGGATCAGCTCTTGGGGAAGATTGAGAAACTCAGTGGAAAAAGCTCCGACAACCACTCTGAATTGTTCGACCAGGTCCGAAACCTCAGAAAGAAGTTCCGGGTCTGATACCCAGACAGCCCCGTGAGGCAAAAGGCCACTATCGGCTTCCATCCTGACAGTCGTATCAATTTCCTGGGAAATCATTTTTTTCTTGAGATCGGTATCGACAATCAGCGGCCAGTCCGAAACAAGACTCGCATAATGACTGACATGATGGACCGTTGTCTCCAGAAAACCCATAGATCTGGGGGTTCGGGTCTTGTTCCCGGACATCTGTCCGCACACTGAAAACGGAATCAGCTCTTCCCCAAACAGAGCAAGCGTCCAGAGAATTGGCCTGAGGAAAGGACCTGATCCTTCCCCCCAGCGCATGGACCTCGAAAGGGGCAACTCCCCTACAAGCCTTGAAAAAAGCTCAGGCAAGACGTCCTTTGCAGACTGGACCGGCAAACTTCGGTCAACAGCCAGATAAGAGCCCTTCGGAGTGTCCAGGAAGAAAAGACTCGATACGGGAACAGACTGATTTTTGGCAAATCCGGTCGCCTGGGGGGAAGGCTGGTCGGGAAGAGTTCCGGCAAGCCTTGACGGAGGGCCCATGACCCGCTCGACACGGGCCTCCTGACTGTCTGGAAGATCCAGAAAAAAGACAATCAGTCGCTGGGGTGTTGCATAAACCCTGATATCCCCTTCTCCCAGTCGAAATTCTTTTCTCAGTTTTTGGGCCCCGGCAAAAAGGGCCTCCCTGATCCCGGGGAGAAGGGCGGCCGGCAACTCCTCGCACCCCACCTCCAAAAGCGCGGTATGATCCAGGGCATGTGTTGGCTTCGGAAAGGAACTGTCAAAAGTCATCGAACATCCTCCCCGGACAAAATCTTTTCACCGGACCCTGACCAGATCTCCATGGCGCAAAGAGCCACTGCTCTGGCCCTCCCCCGAACTCTTCCAATAAATCGTTGCCGTTCAGAGGTGCTTACAGCCCCCCTAGCATCAAGCAGGTTGAAGGTATGGGACATCTTCAGGACCATCTCGTAAGCGGGCAGGTACAGACCGGCCCCCACAAGCTGGCTGGACTGCTCCTCGACATGGGAGAAGAAATGGCGGAGCTCCTCAACCGGTGCTTTTGAAAAATTAAAATGGGACTGCTGGCGCTCATTTTCGAGATGGACGTCTCCATATGTGACATCTCCCGAATAAGCCAGATCATAGACATTTTCCACGCCCTGAAGATACATCGCCAGCCGTTCAAGCCCATACGTAATTTCCACCGTAATCGGAGCAAGGGGAATGCCGGCAATTTCCTGAAAATAGGTAAACTGGGTCACTTCCATTCCGTCAAGCCATACTTCCCAGCCCAGCCCCCATGCGCCAAGAGTCGGGGACTCCCAGTCATCATGGACAAAACGGATATCATGGTCCGAGAGGTTTATCCCCAGAGCCTCAAGACTTTTCAGATACAGTGTCTGCGGCTCGGAGGGCGATGGCTTAAGGATCACCTGAAACTGATAATATCGCTGAAGCCTGTTTGGATTTTCCCCATAACGCCCGTCTGTCGGACGCCGGCAGGGTTGTAAATAGGCAGAGCGTTTCTTGCGGGGACCCAAGGCGCCAAAGAATGTTTCAGGATGAAAAGTTCCCGCCCCCATCTCCATGTCCCAGGGCTCCGGCAACAAACAGCCCTCTTTGGCCCAGTACCCCTTGAGGGCAAGAATCATCTCCTGAAATGTATTGCATGGCATCACCGACATAAACGTCCTCCCAAAATCCTTCCCCGAAAGATCTCCTGTCAAACCCAGTGAAACGATCAACGCCCACCAAACAGAAAGGTCTGCAGTATGTTTTTACATTCAGACAATGGAAAAGGCACACACATTCTGCCCGTTCCCTGACACAGAACAGGCCAGAGGGAAGGGTATCCTGCGCTTGCACTAATGACTTAGCCCCCGATAATACTTTTATCCGATACAAAAAGACAACGGATAACGAGCCGTTCCTTCAGCTCTTCAAGAGCTTTTAGCAAACAGCCCACCCAGTCAAAACAAGGGTTACCTGGCCCCCAAAATATCTGGCATGAGTTGCATCCAAAGATCCATAAAACTTATGATTCTTGGAGAATCGTTCTTTTCCAATCCGTCAGCGAAGAGGAGCCTCCTTGAGGATCATGTCGTCCAAACACCCACTGATGACTCAGGCACCGGTCCTTTATGCCCCGGAGGAGGTAGCCAGTGTTCTTGGAGACAGCGCCGGCGGGATCCCTGAAGGCTCCTGGCATATGGGATTTTCCAAAGGAGGAGACCTGATCTACCGGTCCGACAACCTTCCCGCCCTTTTCGCAAACCTGCCGACACTCAAGGCACAGGATCTCTTTTTTTCTGAACTCTCCGGGATTCTTCCCTCCAATGAAACGCGGACGTTCGAAGATTTCAGAACCCAGATTTTTTCTGAAAAGAAGGCTCATATCGTCTTCAAGGTCCGCAGAAAAGACCTGACACTTCCACCCAGAATGGGCATCTCCGCCAAAAAGTTTGAAAACGGCATCCACTTTCTTTTTATACCGGAGGGAAAAGGAGCAGATCCTTCAACGGTCAAAAACCCGGATTTTTTTACCGATGACAGAAAGATCCAGGAAGAGCTCAACAGCTGGCTGACACGGCTCGATGAGGAGACCCTCTGCGCCATAGCCCTCGGAGCGTTTCAAGCAGAGTACAAAAAACGATATGAGCCCGGGATCCTGTTCAGGACGGCTCAGGGAACACCCATCGGTCTTCCTGTGGGATCGAATACTGAAGAACTCCCGGGATTGCCTCAAAACTTTTCTGTCATGCCAAGAATCTGGGGATCAACACTTGAAGGGAACAAAAAGACCCTGGAACATCTC
>DAHWBS010000016.1 GCA_027323445.1 Leptospirillum sp. | reverse complement strand
TTGTCATTTGCAAGTGTTTGCTTATGTTTTGTAAATCAACAGTGTTCTGTGAGAACCCGCTCTCCGTGCGAATTCTTACTCTATCTATAGCAATCAATTTTGCTAAAAAGATATCAATAACTGTCATATTTATTATAGCGATGATTCATCGAATGTCAAATTCGTTTTCTCTGGTGCAATACCAAACGACAAAAAGTCACAAACCCCATGAAACAGGGCTTTCCCGGGATCTATCTTTGGTGTAATTTTGGTGTAATGAGAATTGGAAAATGGGTCAAAACAAGGTCACAAATAGTCACAAAAGGAAACGTCTTGATCTCTTGTTTTTGGCTTTAGTATTGGGGTTTTCGGAGGAGGAAGTGGCGCGCCTGGAGAGATTTGAACTCCCGGCACTCGGAACCGGAATCCGATGCTCTATCCGGACTGAGCTACAGGCGCACTTTTTAACTTGATCATTCTAATGAATCAGTCCAGATAGTTCAAGAAGATCGTTTCTTCCTCAGAATACTTGAGCGATCTGGTCAAGAACTCTTTTGCATGGGTTGATTAACAGGTCGTTTTTTTGAGGATTGAAGATTTTTTATGTCCTCCAGAACTTGTTCTGCGTGGCGGTCAGGATCGACGTCAAGATATCGTTTTGCAATCCTTCCCTGCGGGTCTATTAAAAATGTGTATCGATGATCGAACCCCAAAAAACCTCCTGCAGACCCATAAGCTTTGGCAATTGTTCCTGTGTGGTCAGCAATCAGAGGGAAAGGGATATGGTATTTCTTTGCAAAGTGTTCCTGGCTTTCTCTGTCGTCCATGCTGACTCCAACGACATTTGCCCCTATTTTTTTGAGTTTCATGATCCCGTCCCTGAATGTACATGCTTCTGTTGTGCAACCGGGGGTATCCGCTTTTGGAAAAAAATACAAGACGAGCCATTGATTGTGATAGTCGGAAAGCCTATGTACATCACCATCCTGATCTATGCCAACAAAGTTTGGTGCTGGCATTCCTGCCGAAACGGATTGTGTTGCAAATGCCTGTTTGTTTGACGTGGCAACTCCTGTTAGAAGAATGGCCACTGTCCCGAATATGGCAAAGCCTGTCACGATCTTTCTGGAAAAAGAGATTTTCCTATTGTTTGGCTGTATCACCATTCTATTCATATGTTTTCGCCTTATCATGATTTTTAGGAATATCCGATATGGATCAATACAGCTGTCATAGTGGTTCACTAGAGTCTGGAGGCCCACTCTCCTTGGAAAATATCGGTTCTGGAAAGTCCTCCGACAACTTTTTGCGGATCAAGGTCCGATACCACCGGGAGAAAATCAAGATCATGGCGATTCATTCTTCCAATCGCATCTTGAATTGTATCAGACTCCCGGACTGTGAGCACCTTGCTGACCATGACTGCATCAATGAACTCTTTTTCCCAATCGGACTGGTGAATCTTTTCTACGTCCTGTACTGATACGATTCCGACCAATGAGCCATTTTTAGACAAGACCGGGTAGGTGCGATGGAAATACCTCATGAGAAAATTCTCCCGGAACTGCTGAATGGTAATACCAGCAGGAACGACGATAACTGTTTTGGACATTGCCTGAAGGACCTTCAGGTGGAAACGTCTTGAAAGATGGATGTCTTCCCGATCTCTTTGATGGGAAGAAATCGATGTTGCTCCAGAGGTGACATAGGCAAAAACAGTCGCCATGAGACCAGGGATGAGATAAGCCGAACTGTGTGTCGACTCGGCAATAAAGACCACTGATGCCAATGGGGTTTTATATCCTGCAGCCAGAAAAGAGGACATCCCCATGACAACACCAAAATCGAAAGGTTCAAGAGAGCCGATGTTTGCGATCAATCCTCCTGTTGCGGCACCAAGGCAAAGAAGGGGAAAAAAGGATCCTCCCATGCCCCCTGCGGAGAAGGTGAAGATGATCGCCATGGTTTTTAAAAGGAGAAGAAGAAGGAGGTTGGAAAAGGTTTCATGGTTTGAAAGGAGATGCTGGATAAATGTGTATCCGGGGCCCAATGGAAGTGCTTCACCAAAATGTTTCTGGGCGATAAATCCGGTCATTCCCAAGATGAATGCCGCCAGAACGTTTTTCCATGACAGAACGACCGGACCTGAGAGAAACCAGACCTTTGTGGCACGGTAGGCTTTTAAAAACAGTCTTGCGAGGATGCCGCAAAGTGATCCGATGAGGATCGCTATGATGAGATCCCTGGTATGGAATTGTGTTTTTGCGGCCATGGTGAACAGGGGAGCTGTTCCCTTGACCGAGACCATCGCCAGGTAAGAGGCAACAGAGGCAACTACTGTGGGCAAAAGAGCATTGGGTGCCAAATCACCCCGGAAAGGAACCTGAAGCATGAAAATGGCTCCAGTAAGAGGTGCCTTGAACATGGCGGAAAGTCCGGCACCGGCGCCTGCCAGAAGAAGAACCCTCTGATCCTCGGCCGTTACATTCAGCAACCCCAGAATTCTGGATGACAGGGAGCTGACCGCCCCTCCGATATAGGTCGATATCCCTTCCATCCCGGCGCTGCCACCAAATCCAAGGGTACAGATATATGCAGGGATTTTATAGAAGACACTGGACAGACGAATCTTTCCCCGAAATTCATGGTAGCTTTTGACAACCTCTTCTGTTCCTCCCATTCCGTCAATTCCGCCCTGAAGGAGAATGACTCTGGTCATGAGAACCCCGATCATTGGGATAAGAATCACGATCCAGGAGTTTTGAAACAGATGATTGTAAAGGGTTAGGAAGAGAATATGATATACAAGCGTTTCGGTAATTGAGACCAAGAATCCGGTAATAATCCCGATGATTGCCGAAATAATGAGGATGCTCCAATAGTTGCTGACTCTCCGGAGTTCTCCCAGAATGGCAGAAGGTGTCAGCCATCTTGGTGGGCTGAGGAGTTTTATAAAGGAAATCAAGATTTTCTCATGATGACAATGACTCCCGCACAAATGAGCGAAATGCCTGCCCATCTCAGCGGAGGAATCGCTTCATGAAGGAATGTGTTGGCAAAAATCGGAGTCAGTATATAGCCAAACGATGTCAGTGGAATAATGAAGGATACGTCGGATAACGATAGAAGCTCGAGAAGAAATCCGAAGTGAACCGCCTCGAAGGCTGTGCCAGATAAAATGGCAGGGGATGTGATGATTGTTTTTACAAGCTGTCCAATCGCTGTTGTAGAAAAAAATGCATGGAAATCAGGTGAGTGCTCAAAGCCCTTACGAATGAGGACAAATCCAACGGCTTCAGAGATCAGTCCTCCTAAAAGCAGGGATAGTATGAGGGGCATTTTGTGTTTTTGCTGGACGGGTGGACTCAGTTCTTTTTGATCATTCAAAATGCCAATTCCTCAATCCGTGATAGACAACGGCCAAAGTTTTGCAGTTCCTGTTTTTCTCGGGATTGTTCCCTGATAGTATAAGCGGATTGATTGATGAAGTGAACTGATCTTTATTGTCTGTCGAATAGTTTTTTCAAAAAATGTCCTCTGGCAAGAATTGATTGCTTTTTTTCTGACCCGGAGGGCTATCCGGAGGTCTGGACGGTCAAAAGGGCCGGTGACTTGATTGGAACTTGATTTCGAAGTTACTGCAGGTTGTTGTATCTTGTTGGGGACCTCTTTGCAATCCTTGAAGACTCAGTCCTTGAATGAATAATTTTTTCCGGAGGCTCTATGCAGAACCATTATCATTCTCGTATGAAAGTTTTGACCGTTGCTTCATTTTTTGCTTCTTTCCTTGTTTTTCCGCTGTCCTCCTTTGCCGGTGCGTTGGTCCCTCTTCCTCCGAATCCGGATATTCCTTCCGGGAATCTGCAGACTCCGCTGAAGATTTCCCTTGGGAAGCAACTTTTTTTTGACCCCAATCTTTCAGCCAACGGCCGAATCAGTTGCGCTTCCTGTCATGTTCCCTCAAAGGGCTTTGCAGACCCTCGCTCCGTTTCGATTGGTGTCGGAGGAAAACACGGTAACCGAAATGCTCCATCAGCATTGAATGCCGCCTATTTTTCACGCCAGTTCTGGGATGGTCGGGCGGGAAGCCTCGAGGAGCAGGGGATAGGTCCCCTGACAAATCCTGTCGAGATGGCGAATCCGTCCAATCGCAGTGTTGTGCGTCGTCTGGAAAAAGAGACTCGATATCGCGCTTCCTTCCAGAGGGTATTTGGTGGACCGGTTTCGATCGACCGCATTGCCAAGGCTATTGCGGCTTATGAGCGAACACTGGTAACACCCGGGTCCGCCTATGATCAGTTCCTGATGGGGAACAAGTCTGCCCTGACCTCACAAGAACAGCGTGGCTTCGCCCTTTTTAAAGGCAAGGGAAGGTGTGTTTTGTGTCATAATGGTGCATTGCTTAGTGATCAGGGATATCATAATCTTGGTGTGAGCGGGGCAAAGGATGTTGGACGGTATGCGATTTCTCATGATCCGATTGACAAGGGTCGTTTCAGAACTCCCGGACTCAGGAATGTTGCTCTCACTTCTCCCTATATGCATGATGGTTCTGTCAAAACCTTGATGGGGGTTGTTGAGTTCTACAATCAGGGTGGGGGGAGGAATGCATATCCTAAAGATGCCCTATTGATTCCCCTGCATCTGACCAAATCGGAAGAGCGGGATCTCGTTGCTTTTTTAAATGCCCTGACAGGCGAGACCAAACGTGAAATGTCCATGAAATAGTTCCTGTTCATTTCTGTCAATCATCATCAGTGATTTGGGAAACGTTGACCATTAATGTTTTGAAGGGGGATTCGATGTCTCAATTGATTGGAACGGTAGCTCCTGACTTTACCGCCCAGGCGGTCATGGGTGATGGCTCTATCAATGAAAAGTTTCAGTTTTCTCAATATCTGAAAGGTTCCATTGGAGTACTATTCTTTTGGCCGCTTGATTTTACCTTTGTCTGCCCAACGGAAATAATCGCATTTGATCATAGGCTCGCAGAATTTGAAAAACGCGGCGTTAAAGTGGTCGGTGCCAGCGTCGACTCGGTTTTCACACATGCGGCATGGAGAAACACGCCCGTCAACATGGGTGGGATAGGACCTGTGAAATTTCCGATCGTAGCGGATCTTTCTAAATCTGTTTCCCGCGCCTATGGGGTGTTATTGAATGATGAGGTGGCGCTGAGAGGGACATTTTTAATCGATGCAAAAGGAATTGTTCGTCATCAGCTTGTCAATGACCTGCCCCTTGGCAGGGAGATTGCCGAAACGCTTCGAATGGTAGATGCCCTGAAATTTCACGAGGAACATGGAGAAGTATGTCCGGCAGGATGGCAAAAAGGTCAAGCTGCCATCCAGGCGACCGAGGCAGGGATCAAGAACTATCTGAAGGATCACGCTGCTTCCTTGTAAATTTTAAAAATGGATCAGGAATGAGGGTGGGGTGCTCAAGCTCTTTACGACTTGACTACCCCATTCTTCTATAGATGAATTGCGGTTTTACCTATCAGTCTGCTTTTACTCAGAATTCAGACAAGGGGGTGATTTTGGCCTGCATGTCAACAACAACCGGACAGGTCATGGGTGATGTCGATGACATCAATCGCTATCTTGAATCAATAGACGTTTTTGTTGCAAGGTGGCCGTTTTCTGATTTACCGGAAGTTTCGTCGCTTCTTTTAATGCCCGGTTTGGATGACCGGGAAAAAGAGGAACTTCTTAAAGCGTTTGACAATACATTTCTCAGGCTTCAAAAAGAGATGAGCATGAAAAGCCGGGACTTGATCGTCCTTCATCCCGGGACGGTTGGACTTTCTTCATTGCTGGACAAATTCTCTCCCTGTCATACCCATGATGATGAAGAGGTTCGGTATATCATTGATGGGGAGGGGGAATTCGGTTTTGTTTTTCCTTCAGGGGAACAGGCCCTTGTAAAGGTTGAACCAGGAGATTTTATCCGCATTCCAAAAGATACGGAACACTGGTTTGTCCTAACGAAGACCCGGCGTATCAAGGCGATCCGTTATTTTTCGGATACCACCGGATGGGTTCCCAGATATACGGCTTCAAAGGTAAGAATCTCTTGACATCAAATGATTCCAGGATTCGAGTGACCTATCGGTTTCCTGAGGGAACCGATCTTGAAAAAATGTCCAAAATAGTTTCCATCGGGCAATCTGCGGGGACCTGGAGTCCGAAATTCGAGAACCGGAAAGATCGTCTCTCGGGCCACCTGGCGGAAGTTGTTGAGCTCCATCCCGGACTCAAGGGGGGGGGATTGGCGGTCATCGATTACCCTGTGTCGAATTGTCCGGATTCAACCGGGGCTTTGTTGACAGCGATCATGGGCAAGTATTCGATGGCGATTCCGATGAAGGTGGTTGATTTGACCCTTCCCCCAAAATATGGTGTTGCACCGGTTTTTGGTATCGGGGGAATCCGCCGCTCTCTTGGAGTTTTTGACCGTCCTCTTTTGATGGGTATCTTTAAGCCTTCCCTTGGATTGACGGCGAGTGAGCATGGAGATATTTTCAGGGAAGCGGCTTTTGCCGGGATCGATCTGATGAAAGATGATGAGATTTTGCCGGATATTCCAGGATGTACGGCCATTGATCGATTGGCCGCTGTTCGAGTTGTGGTCGAAGAGCTCTGGCGGGTTCAGAGGCGAAGGGTTCTGTACGCTGTCAATCTTTCCGGACGGGCAGATCAGGTTCTCGAGAAGGCCAGAACTCTTGTTTCGGAAGGGGCCAATGCATTGCTTTTAAATGTTATTGCATACGGGTACCCCATTTTGGAGGCGTTGGCGGCTGATCCCCTTGTCAATGTCCCCATATTTTGCCATCCGGCTTTGTCGGGTGTTTTTACCGGTCCATCTGATTACGGTTTTTCGGCCCGCGTGGTTTTGGGGACACTGATGGCTCATGCCGGAGGAGATGCCGTGCTTTTTCCGACCCGTTTCGGGAATTTTCCTGTTTTGCCTGAGGAAGAGTCCTCCCTGGTAGACATACTTCAGAAATCATCTGTTTTTCCTGTTCCTTCCGGCGGAGTCAACCCGGGGTCGGTTCTTCCTTTGGGACAAACTTATGGAAAAGATATGATCATCAATGCGGGAACAGCGATTATGGACCATCCTGGCGGGGTTTCGGCCGGTGTCCACTCGTTTTTAGATGCCTTTTCTGAAGCTGGTTGGAAAATGGAATCTGTTTCGCCTTTTTAGAGGGGAGAGAGTAAGACACGATGTCGGACAAGTGGGTCATTCTCTGTGATTTTGACGGAACTATTACTTTTGATGAAACATTTGTGGCGATCTTGTCTCGATTTGCTCCCGCACTTTCCGCAGAGCTCATTCCGCAGATGTACGATCTGACTCTGACCCTGAAAGAGGGGGTTCTCCGGATTATGGAGTCCATCGAGAGCATTCATTATCCTGAAATGCTTGAAATGATCTCTTCTGCCCCTATCAGAAAAGGTTTTCATGAAATGCTTTCAGTCTTGTCCGCCTGCCATATTCCTTTTTTGATCGTGACGGGAGGTGTGTCGGAGTTTGTTCAGGCGGCTCTTAAAGGTACTCCTGAAGGGGTTTCTTGTATTTATGGGATGACGGTTGACCACTCTGGTCCCTATTTGAAGATCAACTCCGATTTGCAAAGCGAATCGGAGCTTGTTTCAAAAGTTCGTCTTTTGGATCAATTTCCCGGAGCCCGTTCCATTTGTATCGGTGATTCGGTCACCGACCTGCAGTTGGCCCTGCGATGCGACGTCGTGATTGCAAGGGGAAGGCTCTCGACCTATCTTTCAGATAGGAACGTTGCCTTTTTTCCATTTGAGGATTTTTTTGATGTCTTAAGAATACTGGACAGTCTGATTTGCGGGTCTTCATTGGAGATCTCTTGAACGATCCTGAATGGAATGTACAGAAAGATGAACTGATAAGGATCTCCGGTTATTTTTATCAGAAGGGCTGGATGGTCGGAACCTCGGGGAATCTCTCCGTAAAGGTTTCCCCTGATACATTTTTGATAACGGCGAGTGGACGTCCAAAAGGGATGCTTTCAAAAGAGGATCTGTTGGATGTCAGGGGGTTTGATGGCCCGCCGGAGACATCAGGTGGGCCACGAAAGCCTTCGGCAGAAGTTTCCATCCATCAAGCCATATACTCCAGCGTAGATGAGGCCAATGCTGTCTTTCATGTCCACTCGGTCGAATCCAATATTGTGTCCGAATGGGCGATCGACCATAGAGTCCATCTACCACCTCTGGAGATGATAAAAGGGTTCGGAGTGGCTGATCCGTCTTTGGGTTACAGAATTGATGTTCTGGAAAATCATCTGGATGTTTCCAGAATAGCGCTTGATCTTAGGGAGCTTTTGTCCCATTCCGGCGTTTTCAGGGAGACCAGATTGCCAGCATTCCTGATCCGCCATCATGGGCTGACTGTCTGGGGGAAAGATGCCATGGACGCCTTCCACAGGATAGAGCTTCTGGAATACGTTTTCAGATTTATGGTCACAATGCGAACATCTGATCGCCCCAGTCCATCGGCTGGCTTCAATTGAGTACAGAGCTAAACTGCGAGGTTCTTGTTGTCGGAGGGGGGATCTCCGGACTGGCTTCGGCCATGCTCCTTCATCAGGCGGGGAAAAAAGTTCTTCTCGTCGAATCCCGGGGATATCTTGGTGGAGCGATCCGGACGGTTGAGGACAGCGGTTACCTGCTTGAAATGGGGCCGAATTCGATGATGCTGGGGTCGGATGATCCCATAAATGGCTGGCTCAGAGAGGTGGGACTTTCCGAAAAACTTCTGAAAGCTTCTCCCGATTCCCGGAACCGGTATGTATGGTGTCGTGGGAAGCTCTTTGCCGTGCCTCTCTCCCTGCCATCTTTCCTGACAACCCCGCTTTTTTCCTTCAGGGAAAAAGTGAGGGTGGCCCAAGAGTTCTTTATCCCTCCAGGATCCGGCTTGCCCGAAGGCTCAGATGAAACCGTCGGACATTTTGTTCGACGACGTTTGGGTGATGGATTTCTTGAAAAGCTGATCGATCCTTTTGTCAAAGGGGTCTATGCATCCCATCCCGACCTGCTTTCGGTCGAGTCGGCTTTTCCGCTTCTTTCAAAGCTTGAAAAAGAAAATGGAAGTCTGATCCGGGGAGCAATACGTCTTTCCCGATCCCAGAAAAGAAAGAGCGCGACTCTCTCCGGTCCACCCGGGGGACTCTATTCATTCGCTGGTGGCCTTGGAGAAATGATCCGGGCCTTTTCCGGATATTTAAAGGATGAATCCTTTATTCATGCAGAATTGGTCGATTGGCGCCGTCTTTCCTCCGGAGACTTCCATTGTGTGCTTCTTCAGGAAGAAGAGAGAATCGAGGTGATTTCTAAAAAAATGATCCTGGCGACATCTCCTGCTGATGCGGGAAGAATTTTGGAGAAAAACCATCCCGAGATTGCATCTGTTTTATCTTCGATTCCGATGGCTCCTGTTGCGATCGCCTATGTCGGAGTTGATCGAGAGGCCTTGCCGGGGTATTTACCCGGATTTGGTGTCTTGTTTCCAACGAGTGAAAAACGAAGAATCCTTGGCGTTATCCAGAGTTCAGACCTTTTTCCGAACCGTGCTCCTGCAGGAAAGGTTCTCCTGACCATTTTTGCAGGCGGGATGCTCAGTCCAAAAATTGCAATGTCATTTGATGAGGACTTTGAGGAGATTGTTCTTGGTGAGTTAAAAGCCGTGTTCGGGTTAAAGCTCAAACCAGATTTTTTCAGGATTCAGCGTTGGGCTGAGGCTATCTCCCAATACTCTCCCGGTCATGCGTTGCGAGTTGAAAAGATCAGGAGTCTTACCCCCGAGGGAATTGCCCTGACCGGAAATTATTTGGGCGGGATTTCCGTTTCGAAGACTTTTACCAGTGGATTGGATGCGGGAAGGAGTCTGCTGATATAGGAGTTTCTATCTGGGAGGCCCCTGGTGTTCGAAAAGGCTCATGTCTTCGAGTCGAATGGCGGACAGCCTTCCTGTTCGATAGCACCCTGTGTCGACTAATACGATCCCGTCTTGAACGAATCCTGCTTGTGGAACAATTGTATGACCTGAGATGACTGTTCTGCCATCATAGGACGGACAGAGTTTCGGTGGTCTGAACCAGAGGCAGGTATGGTATCCGGTAAGTGGTTCGAGCCTTTTGGTACAAAGTTCAGTGTCTCCCATTCGGGAGCCCTGAATTGAAGGAAGTCCTCCATGAACGATGATAGATCCAGATTTTTCGAGAAATAGTGGCCAACTGTCAATCCAGTTGATGATTTCTTTCTTTTCAGGAGTTCTGGCCAGGGCTTCGAGTGTTTTTTTCCCTCCGAACTCAGAATCGATGCATAGCGGATGGTTTTTAGGGTTTTTCAGGTGCGCAAGCAAGACTTCCTCGTGATTTCCCTTGACGGAACTAAACCAACCGTTTCGGTATCCAGAGAATAAAAATCGCAGTAGCTCTCCCGTATTTTCCCCCCGATCGATGACATCTCCAACGGCAATCAACTGATCCTTGCCGGGAGAAAAGGCAACTTTGGAGAGGAGACCCTCCAGAATGCGAATTTGTCCATGAAGGTCTCCCACTATGTATGTGGCCAAAAAAAAGCCTCCTTGCTTCCAATACTGGATCCGTCGCATTCGGGGAGCCCCGGATGGTTTATCGAAAAAACGGATCCACTTTTTCGGAGTTTATCATCGATGGGATTAACATCTGCTGAATGAATGCGAAGCAGAATAAGTTATACCTTGGGTAGATCAAATTTTGGGCATGAGGAGATCGATACATCGAGAAGATGAGCGATCTCCGGGTGCGAATGTACAATGGCATTCATTTGACACTCTGAATCAGTCTTGTGTCATGGTTGAAGGTAATGGTGCACCGGGTTCATCCAGCAGGTATCAGGCTCGATATGGACCGGATGGTGTTTTTGATGCTTGATGTCGCATCAGAGACAGCGGATGGTTCGAAGCCACAGTGAACCATGCAGTCCTGACATCTGGGGTTGCCACTTTTATGGCCATACTGATCCCAATCGGTTGTTTCCATGAGTTCCTTGAAGCTCGAAGCGTAACCGTCATTTAAAAGATAGCAGGGTTTTTGCCATCCCAGCACAGAATAGTTTGGACTTCCCCATGGAGTGCAGTCATAGTCCCTTGTTCCTTCAAGAAAATCGAGGTAGAAGGGGCTGTGATTGAAATTCCACTGTTTGGTATTTCCTTTTTCATGCATTGGAGCAAAAATCTTTCGGAAAAACTCCTTGGTTCGATCTCTTCTCAAAAAATGGGACTGATCTGGTGCCCATGCGTAGGAGTACCCGGGGGAAATCATCATCCCGTCGGTCTTTAGTGTAGAAATGAAATCAAAGAATCGATGAAGGTCCTCTGGATTTTCTCCTTCAAAGACGGTGGAGTTTGTCGTAACCTTGAATCCTTTTGATTTGGCGTCTTTTATGGCTCTGACCGCCACATCAAAAATGCCGTTTCTGCAAACAAGGCGATCGTGATCTTCCTTGAGTCCGTCAAGATGAACGGAAATCGTAAGGTAAGGTGAAGGCTTCAGTCGATGGAGATGTTTTTCGAGGAGGATCGCATTGGTACATAGGTAGACAAATTTTTTCTTTGCAACAATTCCTTCAACGATTTCGCTGATTTCCTGATGGATGAGCGGCTCTCCTCCGGCAATGGTCACAACAGGTGCACCGCATTCATCGACGGCCTTGAAGCATTCTTCCGGGGAGAGTCTTTTGTTCAGGATTTCTTCAGGGTACTGGATCTTCCCACACCCGGCGCACTCAAGGTTGCATCTGAAAAGAGGTTCAAGCATCAGTACAAGGGGAAACTTCCGGCGTCCACGTAATTTTTGGCTAAGAATATAGGAACCAACCTTGACGGCTTGGTGGATTGATATTGCCATTTTTGTTTTCCGATCGTTTGGTCTATCAAGGAAAGACAAAGCCCCAAAGGTCTGCCCGCTAGGGAAGAAATGACTTTTTGGACGAAAAGGGCTATTCTCATCTTTACTATCATAGGAGTGCCTGATTGGGACTGTCAAGGTAAAAGGGGCTTTGTGGAAAGCAAAACAGGGTTTCAGGCACCGGTCAAAACACTATAACGGAAGGTGGAGGGCTTGAAATGGCACAACCTTTGGTTCTTGTGGGTGATATTGGTGGAACGAAAACTTCCCTGGCGCTTTTTTCTCTGGCAGAGAGAAGTTCCAGGGAGCACTTTGTTCCGCTCTACCCATCGGTTTATCCCAGTAAAAGATATGATTCACTTGAACCAATGATTCAGGAGTATCTTTCCTGGGTCAGGGAACGTCTTTCTGGAGATCCCAATATTGTTTCGGCAACATTTGGTGTTGCGGGTCCGGTGACCGGGCGGTTTTGCCGGACGACCAATTTGCCATGGGTTGTCGACGCCGAATCGTTGGAAAAGCTTGTTCCTGTTCCGGAGGGATGTGTCTTTCTCCTGAATGACCTTGAGGCATTGGCCTGGAGTGTTGGTGGTGATCCTTTGATCCCGCTGGCAACGATTCAGGAGGGAGAGACTGGTGTTTCGGATACAATGGTCCTTGTTGCCCCCGGAACGGGCTTGGGGGAGGCTGTCCTTTGCGGCAGGGAGGAGGATTTTTTTGCTCTCCCGTCTGAGGGTGGCCATGCTGACTGGGCTCCATTCAATAAGGAGCAGGCCCATATTCTTGACTACTTGTGGGAAAAGTTTTCTCATGTAAGTGTTGAGAGGCTCCTTTCCGGAATGGGGATTGTACGCTTGTACACCTATCTGGCAAAGGATATTCCTGCAGGAAATCGTCCTCTTCCAATTCTTGACGAAGAGTCTTCTGAAGATCTTCCTGCGCAGATTACAAGCAAAGCTCTCGATGAAAAAGATCCGGTTTGTCTGAAGACTCTTGAGCTGTTTTCTGAAATTCTGGCACAGGAAGCATCAAATATGGTTTTGAAGGTTCTGGCTCGGGGAGGGTGCTTCCTTGGGGGAGGAATTCCGATCCGGATCAGACCTTTTCTGGAGTCCGGGGCCTTCCGCAAAAGATTTGTTGAAAAGGGGCGATACAGTGAACTGTTGGCGAAAGTGCCAGTCTGGATTATTCTGGATCCGGAAGCTCCTCTTGTCGGGTCCGCTTTCTATGCGAGCCGCCATGTTCTTTCATGCAGGGGAGAGATTGTATGACAACAGGCAATGATTCAACGCATTCAGCGAAGGACCATCAGGATCCGGGGATGATTCCCTCTTTCAGGGTATGGCCTACGCCGCTTGATCTGGCAAGAGAGGGTGCTCTTTTATTCAGGGATCTTCTCCGGAAGGATGTTTCTTCCAGAAATACCGCTTCCGTTGTTTTGTCGGGAGGAGAATCTCCGAGGGGACTTTTTGGAGAAATCGGAAAGCTTCTGTCTGTTGGGTGTGAAAGCTGGATCGGAAAAGTGGAATGGTTTGAGGGTGATGAAAGAATGGTTCCTCCGACACACCCCCGGAGCAACTATCGGATGATCAGGGACACTTTGCTGGATCCACTGGGAATATCTCCCCATCGGATTCATCGGATATTGGGAGAGGCTCCCGTTGCTTCCGAGGAAGCGTTGCGATATGCCCATGAAATTATGCAGGTCATGGGTTCCCCTGGTCCACATCTTCCCGTTCTGGATTATGTCTTTCTGGGGATAGGTCCGGATGGGCACACTGCGAGTCTTTTTCCCGGCACCTTTCCAGAGCTTGAGCATCATCAGCTTGTTGTGAGCGCAACTGCGACAGAAGAGAGGGAGGCCCGGGTATCAATGGGTTATCATTTGCTGGCGCATGCCCGACATCTGGTTTTTCTGGTGATGGGAAAAGAAAAGCGTCCGGTCCTGGATGATCTCCTTCTGGGGATGAAATCGTCTCCCGTTCAGGAGCTTCTGTCATTGAGGGCAGAAATGGGTGATTCGGCAACTTTCTGGGTTGACAAGGATGCCCTGTCAGAAAATCTGGGGCGGGTCGTCAAGTTGATGTCCTGATTTTTATCTTGATTGTTTCCGAGGAAAGATACTTTCTCTTTTTATAATATTGTTTCCTGTTGGCTCTTCAGGCATTTTGCTCTGGGTAACCAACGGCTCTGTTGATTTTTGTGAATAATAAAACAGGAGTGGTCATTATGGGTGGAACCGAAAATATGAATGATAATCTTGAGCTTAAGTCCATCAATACCATCCGGATGCTTGCTCTTGATGCCGTTGAGGCAGCCAATTCCGGACACCCGGGAACGCCAATGGGTTTTGCCTCTGTGGCATATGTTCTGTGGACAGAGTTTCTTAGGCACAATCCCAGACAACCGGAATGGCCGAATCGCGACCGTTTTGTTTTGTCTGCCGGTCATGCGTCAATGTTGTTGTATTCCCTTCTTCACCTCACAGGGTATGACCTCTCCCTCTCTGACCTTAAAAACTTCCGCCAATGGGGAAGCCTGACTCCGGGGCACCCTGAGCATGGTCATACTGTGGGAGTTGAGGCAACGACAGGGCCACTGGGGCAAGGTGTCGGCATGGGGATAGGGATGGCTTTGGGGTTGCGGCGTCTGGGCTCGGTTTTTAATCGTCCTGAATTTGACTTGTTTGACGGACGGGTTTTTATTGTGGCTGGAGATGGCTGCATGATGGAAGGAGTTGCTCAGGAGGCTGCTTCTTTCGCCGGTCATCAGAAACTCTCAAACGTTATACTGCTCTATGACAATAACCATATTACGATTGATGGTCCAACAAGCCTGGCCTTTTCGGAAGATGTTCCTGCACGGTACGGAGCAATGGGTTGGGCTGTAAGACATGTTCTTGATGGGAATGATCTCGCAGAAGTTCGAGCAGCTCTGTCATGGGCCACTGACCCTCTTCTTCAGTCGGAAGATGAACGGAGACGTCCAAAGTTTATTTCGATCCGGACATTGATCGGTTTTGGAAGCCCTGCTTATGAAAATACGGCGCATGCCCATGGGAGTGCATTTGGTGCCGAAGAGGTCCGAAAAACAAAAATCAATCTTGGGTGGCCAACAGAGCCTTCCTTCCTTGTCCCCGACGATGTTCGCAAGGCGTTTTTGTCTAAAACAGAAAAGTGTTCATCCTCTTACCAATCTTGGTCAGAGCTTAGGAGACGATATAATCAATCTTTTCCGTCTGAAGCGGCAGAGCTTGATCGGTGGCAGCATTCTGAACGTATTGAGAAGCCACTCAAGAATATCAATCCCTATGCTCCGGATGCGAAAGGGATGGCAACAAGACAGGCGTTTGGCGAAATTCTTCAGGGTGCATTCAAGTCTGTTCCGGGCTTGTTTGGGGGATCGGCTGATCTTGCTCCATCAAACAATACCTTGATCAAGGGGGAGCCAGCCTGCGAGCCGGAGACACCGGCCGGCGCAAATCTTCATTTGGGTGTGAGGGAGCACGGCATGTCGGCCATCTTGAACGGTCTGGCGTTGACGGGGTACTTCAGGCCTTACGGCGGGACTTTTCTGGTCTTTAGTGATTACATGAGAGGCGGGATGAGGCTGTCATCTCTCATGAAGCTTCCTGTTCTCTATGTATTGACGCATGACAGTATAGCCTTGGGGGAGGATGGACCAACTCATCAGCCGGTCGAACATCTCGTGGGGCTTCGCGCCATACCCCGGATGACGGTCATTCGCCCCGCCGATGCGAATGAAACGTTGGCTGCTCTTGACTGGTTCTGGAGTGGTCATTCAGGGCCACTTTCACTGATTTTGACACGACAGAAACTTCCGGTTCTCGGGCAACTCCCATATCATGAACTCTCTGATGGTGTCAGAAAAGGTGGATATGTTCTGAGACAGACAGATCTTCCGGCCAGGATTGTCCTTGTGGGCTCAGGATCAGAGGTCTCTCTCCTGCTGTCAGTGGCAGACGACCTTCTGGCGCAGGGTATCGGTTGCCGGGTTGTTTCCATGCCATCAACAAGTCTTTTTGACCTTCAGCCGGCCGAGTATCGCTTGAGCGTGCTGGGTGATGGACTTCCATGCGTTTTTGTTGAGGCTCTTTCTCCTCTTTCCTGGGCTCCTTATTCGAAGATGGGGGATCTTCTGATCGGGATGACTGATTTCGGAGCTTCCGCTCCGGGTGACGTCCTTATGAAAGAGTTTGGTTTTTCCCGTGAAGGGATCCTTGCTCGTATAAAGACACAATTCCAATCCCTGTTTTAAGGTTGTTAGGGGTCGGAAGACTCATTTCTTTTCTAATAGCTGGCAGATTGCGAGTTTTGTGTGCATGCAGTCCATCTTTCCCATCATGACAAGACCTTGAGGGGGCACTTTTGATCCGAATCGAGTCCAGTGGGAATACCCGTCACTCTCCGCCGCCGCTTTTTTTTGTCATTTTTGGGGCATCGGGGGATCTGACCCATAGAAAGCTTTTGCCCGCTTTGTTTGATCTCCATCGAAAGGGAGACATTCATCCGAATACAAGAATTATTGGTGTTGCCAGAAAAGACAAGACGACGCAGGGTTTTCGGAAGGAAGCGGTTGACGGTATCAGGTCCTTTTCCCGGCATTTGCCCAAAGATGAAAAAGATGATCCGGATGATCTCAGGGAGTTCCTTGACCGTATTCATTATCTTCCTTTGTCTTTCGAGAAGTCTGCTGATTTTGACCGTTTGGCTGAATATCTCATGGATCCGGAGCTTTTAAAGGTCACAAATGGCAACATCCTGTTTTACCTTGCAACTCCTCCGAGTTTTTTTATTCCTATTGTGGAACAGCTTGGACGTATCCGGCCAAGCCTGGACTCTTCCGACCGGAATGGATTTACAAGGCTGGTCATCGAGAAGCCGTTTGGCCATGACCTTGCTTCTGCAAAAGCTCTGAACCAGTCGGTTCTTCAGGTGTTTCGTGAAGAAGAGATCCACCGGATTGATCATTACCTCGGAAAAGAAACCGTTCAGAATATCTTGATCCTTCGTTTGGCTAATCCGGTTTTTGGTGCGCTGTGGAATAGGGATATTATCAATCGTGTCGAAATCCGGGTATTTGAGACGATCGGGATTGAAGGGAGAGGGGCCTATTTCGAGGAATCCGGTATTTTGAGGGATATGGTCCAGAACCATCTTTTTCAGCTTTTGACGCTAACGGCTATGGAACCTCCTGTATCCTTTGATGCAGACAGTATAAGAGATGAAAAGGTCAAGGTTCTTCGTGCCCTTGTTCCGTGGAGAGGGGAAAAGCCCTCCGGGTCCATCTTGTTTGGACAGTATCTGGAAGGTGGAGTCCTTGAGGAACCTGTTATGGCATACCGTCAGGAAAAGGGAGTTGATCTGGGCTCAGTTGTCGAGACATATGCTGCAATGAAAGTTGAAATACAGAATATGCGGTGGGCGGGTGTTCCCTTTCATCTGGTGGCAGGGAAACGAATGAGCCGGAAGGCAACGGAAATAGTGCTTCACTACAGAAAGCCTCCTTTTGCACTTTTTCGCTTGGCGGGCTGCCAGGATGATACGGAAAATGTCCTGACACTGTCGATTCAGCCGAATGAAGGGATATCCCTTCGGTTTGGGATAAAAAGACCTGGTTCCCCTTTAAGAATCGACCAGGCGGACCTTTCGTTTGCCTATAACCAGATATACCAGGAAGATCCGCCGGAAGCTTACTCCCGATTGATCTATGACGTCATGATCGGGGATGCAACCTTGTTTGCGAGAAACGATGAGGTGGAGAAGGCATGGGCATTCATGGAATTATTCCTTTCTCTGAAGCGTAATCCCAAGTTTTATCCTGCCGGTACCGACGGCCCTGTTGAAGTGGATAACTTTTTTTCGACCGATCTTTCCTGAAAAGACTTATATGACGATTTTCTGCCAGAGGTTTTCACAATTTTTTCTGCCTGTATTCGTTGTCCTGTTTTTTCTTCTTTCTGCTTGTGCAAGATTTCCTGATGAAGGCAACGAGGGAATCCTTTGGCAGTCCTCTCCCCAAATCCCGGTATGGGTTTCTCATCCGCTTGTAACGTCTCCAAATGTTTTATGGTTTGTTGGAAAAGGCGTTTCCGGACAATCGAAAGAAGTGGCCTTTTCGCGGGCACGGTCTGTCGCTTATGGAAAAATATGGAAATGGTTTTCGCATCGAGGTATCAGGGTTCTTCCTGCGGAGCAACGTGTTATTGAGTCCACATGGAAACAGAGTTCTTCTTTGATCATGAAATCCCGATTTCCTTTGGGAACCTGCCAGAAAACCGTTTCTCCCAATATTTGTGATTCTTGGTTTGTTCAGAGATCCAGACATCCTGAACGAAAAGAAGTATGGGTTCTTGTTTCGGTTGAGTCCGCATTTCTTGAGAAGCTGAAGAAGTTATTTCTTTTGGAGGATGAAAAGCGGTTGTCGAGAATGCTGCTCCGTGATAGGGATGTCACGGAAAGTCTTTCGAAGGGTGCCGCTTTGCCAGCTATTGTGGCTCTTGAAAAGAATCAATTGTCATCATCGCGGTTTCATGCTCAGAGACTAATGCCTTTAAGGAGGCGACTGCAACTTGAGAGATTGAGTCAAAAAACTTTTGAAGAAATATGGACAATAAGGCGATCGATCACATTGTCTCCTTATAAGCTTTCGAGAGCGTCATTGATCATTCCTGTCGGTGAAAATATCCGTATCCCCTATAATTGGAAACTGTTTTTCCGGATGAATGGAAAAATATATCTCGTGAAAGGTCTTCCTTTGGATTTATTCCTGGACCCTTCCCGCCACCTTCCTGAATTTCCTTTTCTTTTCCTCTCTCCTCCTTCGGGTTTCTCAGAAAAAAAGATCTTGTGGCCTTACCAGAGTCTCTTTTTAGGAGCGGATCTTGCTTCTTTGGAAAAGATCAGGAAATCTCCTTGGGTCGAAAAAAAATGTGCCGTGACGGATTCGGATGGTGTGGCACACTGTGTACTAACTCATGTTTTTGTCCTCAGGCACAAAGGAAATCTGTGTGTTCGCCCCTTTGAGAAGGGACAGCGATCCATTCCCAATGTTTTCAAGGGAATGGTCTCGTGTCTTTCTGTTTCATTCCATCATCGACGGGAGATTCATGGAATTTCCCTGTACCTCGATATTGACCGGACTCTTCGTCAATCATTTATTAAAAAACTGAGAGAACAGCTTCAAAGTAAAGGGTTTTTAATCCATGAAGGGGCATCTAACCACTATATTGGGAGCTTGCATGTTCTTTCCGTGGATAGTGAAAGTATTGGAGGCACAACACTCTATTCAGAATCACTATTGTTTCAAGCGAGGCTTGTTGATCAAAATGGAATTGTTCGATGGGAGAGAAAAATGAGTTCCCGTGGTTTTGGATTTAGCAGGAAAGAGGCCGAAAGGGATTCGGTCAATGAAATGGTTGTCCGGATTCGCAGAAGTATGGATCAGTCTGTTCGTGTTTATGAAGATCCAGTCGCCTCGTCTTTTCAAGGTCGGACAATTCCCATTTGGAATGCTCTGGTGGGCTGGGTTTCCAATAGATGAAGGCAGGTGAGTCAGAATGATTCCTCTCGAGAAGGAGTATCTATCACCAGACTCCGCGTATGATGTTATTGTTGCAGGAGCTGGGCCGGGAGGCTTGACACTGGCCTGTTTCCTTGGACGCCGGGGCTTTCGGGTTTTGCTGGTTGACCCCCGCGAGTCGCTTGCTCCCCTTGGTCGGGGGGAGCTGATTCAGCCACTGGGTCTTGGAATTCTTGAAGAGCTGGGTCTCCTGGATGCACTTTTGGCCGAAGAACATGTTCGGTATGGCCAGTTTGAATTTTTTGGATTCGATGGAAAGCCTCTGATGACTTCCTCTTATCAGGGGAAAGATCTGTCCCGTGATTGGGCACTCTCTATCGAGCCTTATCTGCAGGATCGCCTGATGTGGAAGATGCTGGAGGGCTTTTCTTCTGTTGAGTTGCTTTCTGGTTGGCGATATTTGAGTCACGAAATCCGGGACAATTCGGTTGATGTTCAGGTCGATGGTCCCGGAGGGATTAAAACCATGAGGGGAAAAGTTCTTGTCGGTGACGATGGACGAGATTCTCGGCTGAGGAAGAGCCTGAATCTCCCCGGTTTGGTGAAAGAGTACGAGGACTCCTATGTTTCCTGGTCCTTTGAGATTCCCGAGAGTGTCTCTCTGGAGTCATCGGCAGGCAATATGGCTGCGCGTTACTATTTGGGGCCTGGAGAGATTTTTTTCTTGTTCGCAACTTCTCCAAGGAAAAGATTTTTCCTTTATATGCTGAAGGATCGAAAAATTGACGAATTCTTAAGAAGGGGGGATTCCGATTTTCTCAAGCGGGTCAGTCAGTGTATCCCCGGATTGGGTGATGTTTTGATATCCTCCGGTTTTCCTGGTGTTTCTGCTTTAAAAGAGTGGGTTATCCAGAAAGTTGACCTTGAACATTGGGTTAAAGATCGTGCGGTTGTGATTGGAGATGCTGCCCATGCAACGAATCCTCATGTGGCACAGGGGAGAAATCAGGCAATGGAGGATGGGAGACTGCTTTCACTTCATCTTGAGAGAGCTTTTTGTGATCCATCGGCCTCTCTCCCTGATGAGTTGAAAAAATTTGAGGAGACTCGGATTTTAAGGACAAGGAAGCTGCATCATCTTGCAGATGAAATGTGTCTTGTCTGGAATTCTGACAATCCGTTTATTGTATGGGGACGTGAGCGAGTTTTTCGGGGGATCTCAAAGACCCCATCCCTGAATAGAAAAATTGTCAGGACGATTTCTGGTGAGGATTTTCTGCAGCTGTCTTTTTTTGATCGAGTGGGTGCTTTTTTTAAGGGACTAATGCTATCTGTTTGTGTTTTCCTTTGCGGGGGCTTTGAGTATTTTATAAGTTGACCGTTCTGTTTTAATTGATTGTCTTCGCCAAATATACTGGTCATTTGATGAAAATAGATGAAAATTACTGTAGCACTTTCTCTTGTGACAGATCTTGTTTATAATCAAAAAATGAGTTTTTCTTTTTGATGAAACAGGGACATTGGTCTCAGGTTTTCTACGATACAACAGAATGAAGGGATTCAAATTTGATGCAGGTTGATGTTGAGGACAATGCCGGGGTTCAGAGACGATATAAAGTCAATATCCCAGGTGAAGATGTTTCACAAAAAGTTCGGGACAGTATTCGCCGGGTAAATGGTCAGCTGAAGGTTCCCGGATATAGACCTGGGCATGTTCCTGAGGCCATCGTCCGCCGCAACAAGGACATCCTTCGTTCGATTCATTCGGATGTTCTTGATGAATTGCACAGAAATGCAATGGATGAGTTGATGACAGCTGTTAAGGGAACAATCGTTCACCTTTCTCCAGATCAGGTTGTCCTTGATACAAAAGCAGAGAAAGAGGGGCTGACATTAAGTGGAGAGATTGAGGTTTTTCTTCTTCCTGAAAAAGTATCCCCTTATGGAGTAGTTCTGGCGCCGGAGGAGGCTATTAATGTATCAGATGAAGAGGTTAAGTCGGAGCTTTCTCGTTTGTGTCTGATTCTGTCATCCAACTTTGATCAGGATTTATCTTCTGACGCCACTGTCACCTCATCTGATTTTGTAAAGATTTCAATGAAGACATCTCATCCGGTTAGCGGTTCGCCTCTTTCGGCAGAGCAGGTTGTCGAAGTTGAGGGAGAAAATATCCCGGAGGAGCTGAATCGTGCTCTGAGTGGTCGTACTCAGGGAGAAACCTTTGAGGCGACGATTCCCCTTTCCATATCAGATCCATCCTTTGTACGAGGAACGAGAGTGGAGCGGCTTCCAGCCACATTGACAATCCTTGAAATTCAAAGACGGATTCCTCTGACAATGGAGCAACTGGTTTCCCGAATGCAGCCAAACTCCCAAGAGACTCCCTTAACGGAAGAGGATGTTCTTGCCGATATTAAAAAAACAGTCATGGCCCGCAAAGTGGTCGCCATGATTGACCGCAAGGTACGGGAGTTACGTAAGGAAGTCATCTCTTCATGGGGAATTGCTGTACCTGAAAAGCGAATCGCTTACGAGATACAGGAAATCGGCGGAAAGCTTTCAGAGTCAGAAAAGGAAGATTTGAAGCAGTTGCTGCTATGGAGAATGATCCTCGACGAGATTGTATTTTCAGAGCAAATTCATCCGGACTATGACGTTGTCAGTCGGGAATATCAGCAAATTCTGAGTGCCAAGGGCGAGAAAATGGGAAGAGAAATCAACCGCCAGGCAGCAGATCAGGCATTGGAAAAAGCCAGACGGGTCAAGATGGAAGAGATTATGCTGAGAAAGGCCACTTTTGGTGGAAGTGATTTGTATTTTGGTCAGGACGGTTACTTCGATCAGGTCGGTTTTTCAAAGTTTGGAATTCCGGCTGTTCCTCCTGGGCTCAATACGGATAGTCACGATCACGACCATGATCATGATCATGCCGGCCATAACCACTGATAATCGGGTTGCCCCGTTTCCAGTAAACGAGCAGAAGCGCTCAAACAAGACGAGAAGAGGACCCGATATGCTGATACCGATGGTTGTAGAACATACCAGTCGTGGAGAACGGTCTTACGATATTTACTCCAGACTTTTGAAAGAGCGAATTATTTTCCTTGGAACGCCAATCGATGACAATGTGGCGAATCTTGTGATCGCCCAGTTGCTTTTCCTTGAATCAGAGGATGCATCAAAGGATATTAACATCTACATTAATTCTCCTGGTGGTGTTGTTACTGCAGGTTTTGCTATTTACGACACCATGCAATATATCAAGCCCGATGTTTCAACTATATGTGTTGGTCAGGCGGCCAGTATGGGAGCATTTCTCCTTGCCGCTGGTGCAAAAGGAAAACGATTCGCTCTCCCGAATGCCAGAGTCATGATCCATCAGCCTCTGGGCGGTTTTCAAGGACAGGCAACGGATATTGCAATTCATGCCAAAGAAATCCTGAAGATGAAATCCCACCTGAATGAGTTGCTCGCCCATCATACAGGACAGTCGCTTCAAAGAATCGAACAGGATACAGAGAGGGATTACTTTCTGTCAGCAGATGAGTCAAAAGAATACGGTCTGGTAGATAAAGTAATGAGTTCACACGGGTTGTCAGATACTCCTGCTGTCTAAGAGTCTGAATTTATCGGAGGTATTGCTAAATGGCTGGCAAGGAAAAAAAAGACAAGTCGGACGGGAGCGGAGTAAACTGCTCTTTTTGCGGAAAGCCACGGGAAGACGTGCGGAAAATGGTTTCTGGCCCGGGCGTTTTTATTTGTGATGAGTGTATTGACCAGTGTTCCTCGATCATGTCCGAAACATGGGAAGAGGAAAAAGAGCCATCTGGTGCGGCACTTTTGAAGCCTGTCGAGATTAATCGGATCCTTGATCAATATGTTGTTGGTCAGGAGCGGGCCAAGAAAGTATTATCTGTTGCTGTCTACAACCATTATAAGCGGATCGCTGCGAACCAAAATTCGGATGATGTTGAGCTTCAAAAAGGCAATATCCTGATGATTGGTCCAACTGGTACAGGAAAAACCCTTCTGGCACAAACTCTGGCAAGAATTCTCGATGTTCCTTTTGCGATAGCAGATGCGACGACTCTGACTGAAGCGGGCTATGTGGGCGAAGATGTGGAAAACATCATCCTCAAGCTTTTGCAGTCAGCGGACTATGATGTTGAAAAGGCTGAAAAGGGCATTATCTATATTGATGAAATCGATAAGATCTCCAGAAAGTCTGAAAATCCATCGATTACAAGGGATGTTTCCGGAGAGGGCGTGCAGCAAGCGTTACTCAAGCTTGTTGAAGGGACTGTTGCCAATGTTCCGCCGCAGGGGGGCAGAAAACATCCCCATCAAGAATTTATTCAGGTTGATACGACGAACATTCTCTTTATATGTGGCGGTGCCTTTATAGGTCTGGACAATATTGTTTCCCAGAGAATTTCTAATAAAAATCTTGGATTTGGGGCCGATATCCGTACAGTAGAGGATCGCAAGAAGGTTGGAGAGCTTCTGGTTAAATCCCGTCCGGATGACCTTTTGAAATATGGCCTGATCCCTGAGTTTGTGGGCCGATTCCCTGTGATGGCAGTCCTTGAGGACTTGGATGAAGAGGCTTTTCTGCGAATATTGACAGAGCCAAAAAACGCCCTGATCAAACAATTTGAAAAACTCTTTTCGATTGAACATGTTCAGCTGACGTTCAGTGATGATGCACTTAAGGCGATCGCCCACAAGGCATTCGTCCAGAAGACAGGGGCTCGGGGGTTGCGGTCCATACTCGAAGAAGTCATGCTCGATCTGATGTATGACATTCCTTCGGTATCGAATGTCCGAGAGGTTGTTATATCAGCAGAAACGATTAATGACGGAGCATTGCCAAAGATCATAAGAGATGACTCTCCAAAAA
>DAHWBS010000015.1 GCA_027323445.1 Leptospirillum sp. | reverse complement strand
CTATGTCGGGACGGGAGAACTGCTGAAAGCATCTAAGCGGGAAACCCACCTCAAGATAAGATATCCCGCCATGAAAGTGGCCAGAAGACCCCTAGAAGACTACTAGGTTGATAGGCTGGGGATGTAAGGCCCGCAAGGGTTTGAGTGTACCAGTACTAATCGGTCGAGAGACTTGAATGGCTCTTCGTCCTTGCTCTAGAAAGTTTGACCCTTCTTCTTGACGAACATCGCGACGCCTTGAGAGACGAGGCGTCCCGATATTCGCCTGCCGGTTTTCCGGTGGCCATGCCGGAGGGGATCCACCCGTTCCCATCCCGAACACGGCCGTTAAGCCCTCCAGGGCCGATGATACTGCAACTGCAAGGTTGTGGGAAAGTAGGACGCTGCCGGAATTTATGTTGGGTCTGTTCCCGTCACTGACGGGTTCAGGCCCTTTTTTTATGTCCTTTTTCCTTTCCTGAATCTTTAATGATTACCTCGATTCTTCCCCCCTTTTCTCTACTCTTTTCTTCCCATT
The DNA here is from genome assembly GCA_027323445.1 of Leptospirillum sp. Classification (GTDB taxonomy): domain Bacteria; phylum Nitrospirota; class Leptospirillia; order Leptospirillales; family Leptospirillaceae; genus Leptospirillum. Next base: position 26,133 of record DAHWBS010000015.1, on the reverse strand, counting down.
TCTTCATTGACCATATAACTGTGGCTCTTTATTCATTGACGGACCGCCTTTTTGTTTAAATTCTGCCTGAACGATCGGAGTTGACAGGATTTAGAAGACAGGAATACAATGAAAAAACCGAGTTTTGTCCCTTCAATGGCTGACAGGAATAAGGCAAAAACGGTTTGCTTTGGCTTGTTTTTCTCTTCTTTTAATCTTTTTCAAAGGACTTCTCAATGGAGAGGAGCTTTCGATGAGTATTTCATTCATGTTAAAAAAGTTTTTTTGCATATATTCTTTTCCCCGTGTTTTTTTTTCGATCCAGAACAAGCATCTTCTGTATGACCGATTCTCCCGGATCTCTCTTCCATATGGTTCTGTTGCCATTCTCAAGCCTATTTTTCCCTGGAGTGCCTAATAATGAAAAACGTAACAGTTTCTGTCGGAATGGCCACTTGTGGTCTTGCCAGCGGCGCTAAAAAAGTTTATGAATCTCTGAAAAAACTAACAGACCAATATTCTGGCTATCATATCATTCTTAGGCAGACCGGTTGTGTTGGTATGTGCCATAATGAACCGATTGTTGATGTTGAGGTTGAAGGCCTTTCAAAGGTTACCTATCGTCAGGTTTCTCCAGAAACGATCACATCCATTCTCGATGCCCATCTTTTAAAGAATTCATTCCTTCCTGAACTCGCCTTTGGTCAAGTTCAAGGAGAATCCATGAATACTCCGCTCATCGCGGGGCTCTCTTTAAATTCTGATACCGATTACTTCCGGAAACAGGTCAAGATTGTTTCGAAGAGGTGCGGAGTCATCGATCCCGCATCCATCGAGGATTACCTTGCAACCGGGGGGTACGATGCCCTCAAAAAAATTCTTTCAGGGCTATCTCCCGAACAGGTTATCGATATCGTGACCTCCTCCGGCTTGAGGGGAAGGGGTGGGGCGGGCTTTCCCACTGGCCTTAAATGGTCTTTTACAAGAAAAGCCCAGGGCGATACCAAATTTGTGGTCTGTAATGCAGATGAGGGGGATCCTGGTGCTTTTATGGATCGATCTGTTCTCGAAGGTGATCCCCACTCCGTTATAGAGGGAATGATCATCGGTGCCTATGCCATCGGAAATGCGTCCAAGGGCTACATCTATTGCAGGGCCGAATATCCCCATGCCATCAGGCTTCTCAAGGGGGCCATCAAACAGGCGATGGATCGAGGGCTTCTTGGCGACCATATCCTGGGGACAGACCTTTCTTTTCATCTCGAGATCAAGGAGGGGGCAGGAGCATATGTTTGCGGTGAGGAAACAGCTCTTCTGGCCTCGATCATGGGAGATCGGGGAATGCCATGGCCAAAACCACCGTTTCCCGCCCAAAAAGGAATCTGGGAACAGCCTACCCTTATCAACAATGTTGAGACGCTTGCGAATATTCCCCACATCATCATTGGGGGTGGTGAATGGTATGCTTCTTTTGGAACAGAAAAAACCAAAGGAACAAAAACATTTGCCCTGACGGGGAAGATCAAGCGAACGGGTCTCATTGAGGTGGCGGCAGGAACAACCCTCAAGGAAATCGTTTACGAGATCGCCGGAGGAATGAGCGGCACAAAAAAATTCAAGGCGGCACAGCTCGGCGGTCCTTCTGGTGGTTGTATTCCTGTTGATTTGATTGAGACTCCGGTTGATTTCGAGTCTCTCGTTTCGGCGGGAGCGATCATGGGATCCGGTGGGATCATCGTTCTCGACGAAGCCAATTGCATCGTCGACACAGCCAAATACTTCATGTCCTTCACCAAGGACGAATCCTGTGGCGAATGCACTCCCTGCAGGGATGGAACGAAAGTCATGCTGGACATGATTGAACGGATCAGCGATGGTCGCGGAGAGATGAAGGATCTTGACGACCTTATCAACCTGTCGACCTATGTCAAGTCGAATTCTCTTTGCGGTCTCGGACAGGCTGCTCCCAATCCGGTTCTCTCGACAATTCGTTATTTCCGTGCGGAGTATGAGGATCACATCAAAAGAAAGAAATGCGTCTCCCAGTCCTGCAAGGAGATTGTCTATGCCCCTTGCCAGCATGAATGCCCTGTCGGGATCGATATACCACGCTATATCACCGAGGTTTTTCGGGGACAGTATGCCGAAGCCTTGCAAACGGTCAGGAAGCGCCTGCCATTTCCCGGGATCATCAGCAGGGTTTGTTACAGACCTTGTGAAAGTCCCTGTTCAAGAGGCGATATTGATGAACCCATAGCCATCAATGCGTTAAAGCGGTTTGCCTATGACTGGGAGTATAACCAGGGGATTCAGCCGGTTTACACGCCTGATGCGGATATTAATAAAAAGGTCGCGGTTGTTGGATCGGGACCAGCTGGATTGGCCGCAGCATTTTATCTTGGCAAGATGGGCTACAAGGTCACGGTGTTCGAGCAATACAATGTTATTGGCGGAATGCTGGCGGTTGGCATTCCAAAATACAGGCTTCCAAGGGAGCTTCTGAGCTTTGAGCTCAAAATTTTTGATGGTCTGGCCGTTGAGTTCAAGACAAATACCGCTCTGGGCAAGGACTTTTCAATGGAAGACCTGTTTGAGCAGAATTATGAGGCCGTTTTCCTTGGAATTGGCGCACACAAGCCATCCAAGATGAATGTGAAGGGAGAGGACCTGCCTTCCGTTCAGGACGGTATCTATTTTCTCCGGAAGGTCTGCACGGATGAACCGGTCAAGGTTGGAAAGCGTGTTGCCGTCATTGGAGGCGGAAACGTTGCAATTGACGTAGCCCGTTCCGCAATCCGCATGGGGGCCGATGAGGTTACTGTTTATTATCGGCGAACCCGGGAGGAAATGCCTGCCCATGACTTTGAGGTGCAGGAAGCCGAGCATGAAGGAATTCGTTTTGAGTTTTTGCTGGCCCCGCTTGAGATCCGGGAGAATACCTCCGAGTCTGGTGAAGCAGAAACGGTTATCGACTTCCAGGTCAATGCTCTTGGCCGGGATTTTGATAATAGCGGAAGAAGAAAGCCGGTTGCCGTCAAGGGCTCTGTGAGAAGCATTCATGTCGATACAGTCATTGCCGCAATCGGGCAGACCATGGACACCAGCGTTTTTGAGAAAAATGGCGTGACATTCCATAAATGGGGAACGGTAAAGGTCGATCCGGATACGCTGATGAGTGAATCACGGCCAGCTGTTTTTGCTGGCGGTGATGCCATGACTGGCCCACTTGACGTGATTCATTCTATTCGTGACGGTGAGCAGTGTGCTGTGTTTATCGATCGATACTTCAAGGGCAATCCTGACAGAAACTACCCATTCTATACTCCTGAGATCAATGAAGATCCGATGGTCCTGGGGGAAATTCACAGGGTTCCGATGCCGGCCTTGCCGATTGAGGCACGGGTTGGTTTTTCAGAGGTTGAGACAGGATTTACTGTCGCCGATGCGTGGAATGAGGCATCAAGATGCATTCGCTGTGAGCTTGAAGGGCGAATGGATCCGAAGGAACGAATCAATAATGCTCAAACACACGACTCACCGGTGTTTATCAACTTTGACTCGATCGCAATACGCTGAGGGCAGCAGACAGCGGGAGCAGAGCGGGGAGACTGGTTTACAGACAAATTGCCCAAATGCAACGAGGATCCTGTTGACATCGGACTTGTGACTCTCCGGAACGAGATTCATTAGCGTCTGATAGGTCTCCTCCGGGGTTTTTGTCTGCACCAGTCCCCATCTGTTGACGATTCTGTGGACGTGGGTATCGACGCAGATGTCGGAGATTCCCCATCCGGCAGAGCGGACAAGTGTAGCCGTTTTCAGTCCGACTCCTGGAAGTTTCAACAGTTCATTCATTGATTTCGGGGGTTCACTTTCTCCCGAATCATGAATCTCTTGAGAAATTCTCTTGATTGTTATTGCCTTCGTCCTGTAGAATCCCACGGGAAAAATCAGCTTTTCTATCAGATTCGTATCCAGAGTCGAAAGACTTTTGGCGTCAGGGTAGAGGCTGCATAGTCTGTTGAAGGATTCCACTGTGACCGTGTCTCTTGTCCTGAGGGACAGGATTGTCATGATTAATACCTGAAAAGGTGATCTGGCTTCTTTCAGGAGCTCCACAGCCGGTTCCGGGATGTTTTTATCCCGTAGGGCAAGGTCAAGAATCCCAAGCGCCTGAACGATTCTTTCTGATTGAGACTGTTTGTTTGCGTGATCAGTTGTCCCACTGGAATTTTTCGATTTTCCCTGCATCCCCGCGCTCACTTTTCGAGCCATGGAAAGGATTCGGCATTCATGATCAAGAAAGATGAACGAAGCGATCGTCTCAAGGACATTCTCCTGAACAAAAAAAGTGAGGTTGAAAAGGATATCCGTCTGCATATTTCGAGGCAGGTTGGTCCGGAAAATCTCCATCGAGTCGATTCGGTAATGGATCAGGGGGACCTCTCTTCGCTCGACATGGGTGAAGGAGTCGACCTTGCTTTGCTCGAAATGCGCAATAATACCCGAAAAGCCATCGAGAGTGCCATTCTCAGGCTGGACGAGGGGACCTATGGTTTTTGCGATGAGTGCGGCGGTGATATTGAAGAAAAGCGTTTGACCGTCATGCCTTTTGCTCAAAGGTGCATCGTATGTCAGCGAAAAAAAGAGGAAATGGACAAAATTGAGCGAGAGGAGTCTGTGAAGGATCCTGATGCTCCTGTCTGATGGGTCTGCTGACTTCTTGAAAGCCTGGCAAAAATGATTCCCTATCCTCAGATCGATCCGGTTCTGATCCATGCTGGGCCCCTGAAAGTACGCTGGTACGGGCTTATGTATGTCATTGGATTTATTGCTTCCTACTTCGTCTTGCGTGCCCAGATCAGAAGAAAGCCCATCGGTCTCGACAAGGAGGGGATTTACGACTTTCTTTCGAGTGCGGCCTTTGGCGTGATTCTGGGTGGGCGTTTGGGGTATGTCCTTTTTTATAACCTCTCCTACTATGTTTCCCACCCACTTGAGATTTTTGCGGTTTGGGAAGGCGGAATGTCTTTTCACGGAGGCTTTGTAGGCGTTTTAATCGCAGGCTGGCTTTTTACCCGTAAAAGAGGAATCCCATTTATGGATCTGGCAGATCTTGCCGTCCTTCCCGTTCCCATCGCGCTTTTTATGGGAAGGATCGGAAACTTTATCAATGGAGAACTGTTCGGTCGGGAAACAGATGTGCCATGGTGCATGGAGTTTCCTATGGGGGGGCCCATCTGCAGGCATCCTTCCGAGCTTTATGAAGCGGGAATGGAAGGAATTCTTCTTTTTCTGGTTCTCTTCTTTTTATCAAGAATGAATCTTCCGAAAGGTGTCGTATTCTGGAGCTTTATCGGTGGTTATGGCGTTTTCCGGACAATAGGGGAGTTTTTTCGCCAGCCAGACATCCAGATTGGTTTCCTCTTTGATGGGATTACCATGGGGCAGGTCCTTTCGGCACCCATGGCGATACTCGGGATCGGGATGGCTATAAGGGCCTATCGAATCCGTTCTGAGGGCCCATCCGGCTCGCCGCCAGCTACGATCTGATTGTCGATGTCTTCGCTCAACAAATACGTGGACACTTCGGAAAAACATCCGTCCCTGAAAAATCTTTTTGCGAATGTTCCCTGGAAAAGCCGGATTACGACCCGTTTTTTTCTATGGGTCTTTCTGATCCTGTCGGTCGCATTCTCTTCGCTGGGATATGTCGTCTACCAGAACGCTCGTTCCGAGCGTATATTGCAGGAACAACAGAGACTTTCCATGAAGTCAAAGATTTTCATGGAAAACCTTTCCCGCTTGATGAGCCATGGCGATATTGTTGGTTCAAGGGATCTTCTCCATGAGAACTCGCCTCTGTCTGGCGGGACCTATCTTTTGCGGCCGGATGGTAAAACGCTTGCCTTTTCCGACCTTGCTGTGCTGATGGAAATGAAAAGCAGGAATCTCCTTCTCCCCACACTGGGGGCTGCGAGGAGGATCTCCCCTTCAGGACAGTGGAAGAAGCTGTCATCTGTTCCCGTTGAGATCCGTTCCTACCAGAGCCATGTCCTTTCCCGTCCGGATGACCCGCAGCCTTACTTTCTGAGAATTAAGTCCAAAAATGTTCCAGGGACCTGGCTGTACATGACTCCTGTCATGAATGGCCCTTCCTGTTTTTCATGCCATGATCAGAAGCCTGTTCTTGGCATGCTTGCTGTGACGGAGTCAACTTCTTCGTATGATGCCGAGATGCAAAAACAGCGCTCCCATCTTTTCTGGGGTTTCATGGGGACGCTTGAGACAATTGTCCTGATTCTTCTCTATCTGATTCGCCGGCAGCTTGTCCGGCCGATTATCGGGGTTTCAGGGGTGATCGGGGCGATATCGGAAAAAGATCTCGATCTGAAAAAGAGGCTTCCCTTGAACAGGGTCGACGAGATTGGTCGACTCGCTTTTTTTGTCAACCGTTTTATCGACCTTTTTCAGGGGTGGGTTGGAGAGATATCTGACAGGGTCGAATGGGTCCTGACCCACTCGGAACTTCTTTCAAAGAGCCTTGAACAGGAAAAGAAAGAGGATAAGGAAGAGTTTGTCCGTCTTATGGATATCCAGAACCGTCTTTTGGGTGTCAGGCGAGAGATGGGGCTTGGCCCGGATTCGATTCGTCCATCAAGTGACAATCTGATCCATCTGATGGAAAGAACCACGATCCTTCAGGCCGGGATCCAGGGGATCCTCAGCTCCATCGTTGATGCGGAGAAGCTCTCCAGGGAGAACGCGAGGGATCTTGACCTGATCCGGGATGGTCAGAACCAGCTCGAAACACTTCTTGTCTGGATCAAGGATATTGGTGAAAGAACAAATATGGTCGCCCTCAACGCCACCATTCAGGCAAGCCAGGCCGGTCCACACGGGTTGGCTTTCCGGGTTGTCTCTGACTCCTTGTCGCAGCTTGCACGGAAAACACAGGAAGTGACGGGAGAGTCTTCCGCAAAGATTGCTTCGCTGCAGGTTTCTCTTAAAACACTGGCCCATGCATTTGATGCAGGTCTTGACCATGTCTCACGGGCTGGAAGAGGACTTCTCGTCACACAGGGAGACCTTGAGCGTGTTTCGGCATTAATGTCCCAGTTGGGAAAGACGTTGACCGTCCTTGACGACCGGATCCTTGCGGAAGTCAATATGCTTGCCCAGATTGAACGAGATGTCCGAGCGCTTTCGGCGGACCGAAAGATCAGGGACAGCCGAAAACCGCTTGATGAAAAACGTCTGGAAGAGATCCTTCGGGTTGCCCGCGAGCTTCAGGAGGAATTGCGTCGCTTCAAAATATGATTCGATAGCGAGAAGGGAGTGGCTGGATGCTTTGTCGTATGTCCCGTAAAATGGAGTATGCTCTCAGGTCACTGATTGAACTCGCCCTTTCCCGGGAGGCAGGTCTTTCGGGGGTGATGGTTGCTGAGCGGTCGGGGATTTCTCCTTCGTTTTTGAAGCAGATCCTTTCGCTTCTGGTCAAAGAAGGCCTTGTTGAAAGCCAGCGTGGCAGACAGGGCCGTTATCATGTCGGAAAAAGTCCCCGTGACCTTACTCTCCTTGAAATTGTCGAACGGGTCGAAGGTGAGTTGCCTTCAAACTTCAATGGGGTCAGCTGGGGAGCCGAGACTCAAAAGGTTTTCGAGGGTGTGGATATGGAGCTCAGGCGTTGCCTGAGCTCCGTGACTCTTGAAATGCTGACGGATGCTGCCCGTATCGACAGGAGAAAAACGGACCCGATGTTTTATATCTGAGATGGAACTCCGATCCTGAATGTATGGACCAGAATTCCTCCGATTGTGGCGGTCAGAAAGATCAGGAGCATTGCGAGTCCAGGAAGGGAGAAGAGTTTTTTCAAGAAGATAGAAAAGTGGATTTTGTCTTTTGTGGCGGGAGGTTTTCTTGCCGGGAACATGAAGATGCTCCATAGTGCCAGGACGGCTGATCCAATCCCCAATGCCCGATGCCATTTCACGAAGGATAAAAGGTCAGGGCTCTCTCCCTTCAGGATCCCCAGGGAATACTGGCCCGATAAGACTGTTAACAAAAGCAGCGGCGGTAACACCAATTTGAATGTGGACTCCGGGATCCAGTCCAGAAAAGGCATTCCTGACCACCTGATCATGGCCAAAAGTGTGCATGTAATTGTAAAGTGGACCATAAACGGGTGAACGAGTGCCATCTTCATACTCCAGAGGGGTTCATTGACAAATTATTCCGGTATTGAGGGATATTTGCTGTCGCACGAAAATGTCATCGGGTTTATTGCAGGAACACTGACGACTATTTCTTTTCTTCCACAAGTCTATTATGTCTATCGATCGAAAAGAACCGCGGACATATCGCTGTCCATGTATCTTCTGTTCTTTTTCGGCGTTCTGGCCTGGCTTGTTTATGGTCTGATCCTGGGCTCTCCCCCCATTATCTTCTTTAACGCCATTACACTGATCCTTTCAGGGGCGGTCCTTGTTGCGAAGTGCATCTATTAGTCCGTGATGTCGTCCGTGATCTTCGTAATGTTTGGCGAGAGTGGCCGGATAACTCAATTGCATTTTTTTGGGTCTTGTCGCCCTGTCATTTCAAGGTATCCCTCGCCAGGGGCATCTTTTGAAATAAACCTGACAGCTCCTTCCCAGTAGGCCGGAGATCCGGAGAGTTCCTGATCAGAAAGAACAGGTCGGACCGTTCCTTCATAGTGCAGTTTTCTGATAGTTACCTGTATCGTTTTCGGACGGCAAATCTTTGTTTTTGCTGATCTCTCAAAGGATATCGGGGTTATCTGGATATCTGCGTCTGTCAGGTAAACCACTTTCCCTTTTTCCGGGGAGGACGTGAACAAAAAGGTTCCTCCCCGATGGTTGTCCGGTCCATTGGCTGTTTCCATCTGAAACGCCATCAGGTCGCCCTGCTTGAGACGTAGCCCAAGCCAGAGCCACCCCGCCTGATTCTTTCCAAGGGCGCTTCTGGTCCACTCATGATCAAACCATGCTTTTCCCGAGACATTTTTCCATTTGATAACGCCCTTGTCAGAGACTGTCCCGAGCTTTCCCCGGAAGGAGAGCTCCGGATAGGAATAGTAAAAGGCCTTGTCCTGGGGGCCGTCCCCTGTCACCAACTGATGGCTTGCTGCTTCCCAGAGGGGATTTGGGGGCAAATCAAGTGTCAGGTCCAGGATTTGTCCTTCAAATTCTTCTCTTAGGTGCAATGTTCCAGGCGAAGGGCCAAGAGCAAGAAAGCTTCCATCGAGTCTGATCAGAAAGGGATTGGCCTCGATGGCAACGGACTTGCCGAAGGTTCTTCTGGTTTTTTCCATCCAGATGAATCTTCGTCCCTTCGGGTTTTTTGTATCGGTTAGCGCCGCGTGATCCGAGATGAGTGTATGGATATCCCATGGGGAGGATGAAACAGTTTCTCCTCCAGGGACGTTGAATCGAAAAAAGGTTGCTTCAAAGCCCTTGCGGGGCGTTTTTCCCTGGTGGTCAAAAATACCGGTCAGGTACCACCACTCAATGGGGGCCTCCGGATGAGGCGACAAGAGTTCTGTGGGGGAAAGTGTTTGCGCTCTGGCAATGGACGCATGAAGAAGCAAAATGACGAAGATCGTAACTGCTGTCCAGTCTTTTAGAGACTTTGTGAGAAGGACTGATTTCATGAATGACTTCCTTTTTCCAGCTTTTTTTTGAAGATAAGCCAGGGAATAAGTCCGGACAGGGTTGCTGCCAAAAGGAGAGCCATCGACAGCAGTGCAATGCGCCCTCCCGGCCAGATCCAGAAGAGTGTCCAGCCAAAGGCTTCCCTGTTGATCACAAAAACAATGATGTATCCAACCACTGTCCCAAGAAAGATGCCGAGAACGGTTCCGGCAAGGGCCATGAAAAACGCTTCAAGAAGGATGATCTGCATGGTTTGGGTTGAGGTGAAGCCAAGAATCCTTAAGAGCTCCACCTCCCATTTTCTCTCATAGATCAGGAGAAAGAGTGTATTTCCGACTCCGAGAATCGAGACCAGGAGGCTGATGCCCAGAAGGGCATAGGTAATGGCAAAAGACTGATGGAAAATCCTCATGACACGGTGCTTGAGGCCAGACTGGGATCTCAGGAAAAAGGCCGGATGGCCAGGGATGTCGCGGGAGAGTCGGGCCATGATCTTTTCTGTGTCTGCCGGATTTTTTAAAAAAATGGAAAGACTTCCCGGCCGATCGGTATGAAAGAGGGGCTCCATTTTGTTCCAGGGAAGGAGAATGAGTCCGGCCGAACTTTGGTAGTCGTGAAAGGTTGCCAGAATACGATAGGTTTCAAGACCGTCAGGGGTAGGAATCTCCAGAAAGTCTCCGGGATTCTTTTTCGAGTGGAAGGCAAAGCTTTCGGAGATCAGGACACCTGATCCTTTCGAAAAATCCTGCACAACTTTTCCCGGATGGGGATCCATGATGGAAAGAGGGGCGTTTTGGATCAGTCTGTCCAGAGGCGAAAATCCGAGCCAGACCCGTCGCCCTTTTATGGAAAGGGGAAAGAGGGCATAGGGTGCGACCATGCGGACCTCTTTCCAGGACGCGATCCGTTTCTCAAGATCGGCGGGAAGGGTGTCCCGACAGGTCAGGGCTTTGCATGTTAAAGGTTTGACGTACAGGTCCGCCACGAGATTTTGATGGATCCAGATCTCAAGGGTTTTCTCAAATGATTCGACCAGAATCGATATCCCGATCATCATGGAGAGACCCACCATAACAGCGGAGATGGCGACCTGGCTTCGGCTTATGCCAAAAACAAACTGGGAAGACGCATGGGACCAGATGCTCTTCGCCTCTGGAAAAAGGGATTCCGGGGGGGAGAGGTAGCGGAGCAGGCCCCCCATCAGGCGAACCGCAGGGGGAACAAAAAGGCTGACGGCAAAAACCAGTGCCAGAGCGCCAATGTATCCCCCCCAGGGAAAGCCGTGAATGGGGGGAACCTTTAACAGAAAGGTGCCGAGAAGAGCCAGCGCCGACCCGGAGAAAGCCCTCCACTTCCATTGATGGTGGATGCGTTCTTCGGTGTGAGGTCTGTCTCCCCCTATGGAGGGGGAGGCCTTCATGGCTATTCTTGCCGGAAAGAAAGCCGAAAAGACCGAAGCCCCGACGGTCAGGAGGAAAACGGGAAGGTCGGCACCCTTTGGGGTCAGGTGGGGCATGATGTGAGGGGGAAGGTAGATTGCCGAGAGGGTTCCTGCAACAGCCTTGATTGTGATGTGGGAGAGGAGATGTCCAAGGAAAACACCCAGTCCGCCTCCCAGAACACCCAGAACTCCCCCCTCGACAAGGATCATAAGAAGGATTTCCCGGGGCGTTGTTCCCAGAAGCCTTAATGTTTGAAGCTCTTTTTGTCTTTGAATGACAAGAAGCGAAATCGTGTTGTAGATGAGAAACATTCCAACGATCAGACTCACCAGTGACAAGGCAAGAAGATTGGAGCGGTAGGAGTCCAGCAGTCGGGCGTACTCCCGATGCTGGGCGTCGGGAGCGTCCACGGAGAGAGCTGGTCCGGCAAGATGGCGTATCTTTCTGGCCCAGAAGGAAAGTGTCTCCGGGGAAAGAGGGTGTTTTCTCTTCCAGAACAAGTCGATCTGGTCGATTTGTCCGGGAGAATGGAAGTCTTCTTGTACCCAGGAAATATCCATGATCAGTGTGTTTGCCGGCATGAGGAGGGTGGATTCTGTTTTCGGAAGCTCCCCCAGGATCATGATGCTGACATGACGGATTCCCGAGTCGACCGTAATGGTCTGGCCTTTTTGGAGGTGGTAGCGGTTCAGTCCACCTGGGGCAACAAGGGCGCCTTTTTGTCTCAAAAGCAGTGACGGGGATCGCTCTGGCGTTCCTTCGAGCTCGGAGAGGAGGTCCATCCCCCTGACAAAAAAAAGACTGTTTTGATAATAGACCTGTTTCGTGATGACCGGAGAGATCCGAAACGGGATCTCCGGGGTCACGAGATGGAGTTTGTCGACGATCGCATCCTTGAAGGTGACCCCGGATGGACTGCGTATGACGAGGTCATTTTTTCCCTTGATGTGAATAATGGCCCGGGTGAAGGATAAAAGGGCACTCTCATTGGCCAGGAGAACGGAAATGATGACGGCCGTTCCGCTTGAAATCCCGAGGATGGTCAGAAGTGTGACCAGCCAGTGCCTGCGCATATGGGAGATGGAATACGAGAAAAAAGGTGTCATCAATGGGTGGAGTCCAGATCCTGCTCGATGATCTGTCCGTCACGGATCCGTATGGTGCGTTGGGCATGAAGAGAGGCATGGAGGCTGTGGGTCGTCATGATAATGGTGGGGCGATCACGCTGGTGAAGTTTTTTGAGAAGGGCCAAAATGGCATCACCGGTATCGTGGTCGAGAGAGCCTGTCGGCTCATCGGCCAAAATCAGACGGGGGCGATGAATGACCGCCCGGACGATGGCCACGCGTTGTTGTTCTCCACCGGAAAGCTGGGAGGGAAATCGGTGCTCTTTTCCAAAAAGCCCAACTTCCCCAAGAAGGGAGAGAGCCTGTTGTCTGGCCTGTTTTTTTTCAAAATGAAGAAGCCTTGCCGGAAGGAGAACATTTTCAAGAACGGAAAGGGTGGGGAAGAGGTTGAAAAACTGGAAGACAAACCCCATGTGTTTCCTTCGAAACAGGGTCTTTTCCTTCTCGCTTTTGGAGATGATCGATTCTCCGCCGATTTCGATTTCTCCGCCATTGGGGGTGTCAATTCCTGCCAGAAGATTTAACAGGGTGGATTTTCCCGAGCCGGAGTCTCCCATCAAGGCAACCCATTCCCCGTGAAGGACAGAGAGGGAGAGTCCCCGGATAACGGGCGGTCGGGAGGGATCTGCCTCGCCATAGTGTTTGACCACATTCGTTGCCGTAACATTCAGGCCTGTTGAAACGGGATTATCCGTGACCGGTGTCATTACGCTTTCCGGCTCCGGACAATCTCGAAAACGGCGGAAAGATCCAGATCTCCCATCCCCTGATCGAGGGCCTTTCTGAAGGGGGTCCTGAGCTTTTCGGCGAATTCTGAGGAAATGGACCTCTCTGAACACTCTTGCTGGGCGAGGGCAAGATCTTTTTCCATCAGAGCGACAGAAAAAGCTTTCGGGTAGTCCCGGTTGCTCAGGTTATCCTTCTTTAGCTGGTAGAAAGCGCAGGATAAAGGGCTTTTAAAGACGAGATCGAGGACTTTCTCCCTGGCAAACCCCAGGTCCTCCCCGAGCGAAACAGTCTCGGCCAACGCTTCCATCTGTGCGGCAAGAAGCGTGTTGATAACCAGTTTCCCGGTCATTCCGGCGCCAGCTTTCCCGAGGTGGAGTGTTTCCTTGCCCAAAATGGCAAGGATCGGGGCAAGCGATGAAAGCTCTTTTTCAGGTCCCCCCGCAAGCAGAAGAAGCTGCCCCTTTTGTGCAGGAATAACCGACCCCGAGACAGGAATATCGAGATAGACTCCTCCGGCATCCTTGACCATCCGGTCTTCCATTTCTGCCTGCTTCGGGGAGATCGTTGACATATTGATGACGATTGTTCCCGGAGAAAGACGAGAGAGAATTCCCGTGTCGCCGGAAAGGACGGATTGTGTTGCTTGAGCATCTGTCAGCATCATAAAAAGGATTCGTGCATCTCTTGCGACATCCCCGGGGGTTTTCGCGATCGTCAGCCTTGGATGAGCCGGGATCTTGCCCTCATTCCTGTTGTATCCGCTCAGGTTCATGCCCGCATCGAGAAGCCTTCCTGCCATTGCCGACCCCATGCTTCCAAATCCGATCCATCCCAAAAGCGGACTGTCCGAGTCTTCCTGTCGCGCTTGAATGTGGGGGATCGGGTAGTCGGCAGAAATTTCTGGGAGGTCATCTTCCTGATGGAGTATTGGGATTTCCGGGTTCATGCGAACCTCCTGACATCGATAGGTTTTTCCATTTGACCTGCTTATTTTAGCCTAAGAGGGTTTGCTGTTCCATCCGGTATTGAGTGTCTTGTTTTTATGAAATTGATGAAAACGATTATTGTTATCAACAAGTGTTTTCTTGATGACGATAACTATTTTTAAAATATTAATAAAGTAATGGGTTTTTCTCCGGACTGATTTTGTTGGTCCAGCCTCTTTCTTACGGCGCTCTGATGTTTTTCTTAACTGATTATAAAAAAACAAAAAAATATTTTTACTGTCAAAGGATATTCCGGGCATGTTCCTTGCTTTATGGCTGGCAAACAAAAGGAGGTCAGAATGCATGCACATGCTGTAATGGTCAATCTGTTTGTCGGGAACTATGGGGAGAACTCCCAGATCACTGCATTTGCGAACAGTGTCGCCAACTTTGTCGTCTATGGTCTTGGAAGCTTTTTGTTTGTCCTTGGAATGGCCAAGGCGGGTTTTGCCATGAAAAGCCATGATGCCGATGGTATCCGGCAGGGCGTGATGACGATTGCCGGTGGTTCGTTGATGCTTATGTCCAAGTCCATATGGGAAACATTGACCAACTGGTCGGGGTTTTAGTGGAGAGCGTTCGTATTTCGCGGAGGCTTTTGTCTTCCCCTTCGATCGGAAGGCTGTTGTTGCCACAAGACCTTTTGGTTTTTGTCGGTCCGCTGTTTCTTGGATTTTTCCTTCATCTGGAATTTCTGCTTGTCCTGATTTTTTTTGTTGTCTCTTTCGGATTTCTCCTGCATCTGCGGGGCCATGGAGAGGGGTATTTGCGGGGGGTGGCCTTTTTTTTGTTTTCCGCAAAAGGCCACTTTCCTGCCCTTTCAGATCCTTTTCGACAGGTCATTCTTGAAAAGTCAGAAGAGATCCGGAAAACGGGCTGGAAGGAGATATCAAAATCTGACGTTTCCTCCGGAAATCGTGCGAAATGAAAAAGGGCGACAGGCGTTTGAAGGGGGCAGGGCGGCCGGCTTCTTCCTCTTTCGATTTGCTGACGATCGACCAGGATGTCCTTTTGGGGGTTTCCGGTCGTGCCTGCCTGACTTGGTCTTTATCCGGTGCGGATATTTTCATGAAATCGGATCCAGAGGTTTTCCAGATTTACCGGGGGATTGAAAACCTGATGCATCATCTTCCGGCGGGAATGGGGCTCCAGCTCCGGATTCGCCAGAAATCCGGAAACCCCGGGAAGGACCCTTCACTCATGCCTCCATGGGGAGAGGCTTTTCTTGAAGGGGACGGAGACTCTTCTTCTGCAGAGAGACTCTTTATTGAAGAGAGAATGAGAGATATCTCCATTCGCTTTCTTAGAAAAAGAGAGATTTTTCTGTCTCTTGTGAGCTATGGAGACAATACCAAAAAGCTTTTGACTCCTTCCTGGCACCCCATCCGGCAGATCTCTTCCCTTTTCGGGGAAGACCTTTGGGGCCGGTATGCGAAAAGCGTCTCCAGCCTTCAGAAGGCAGGTGCCCTGATTGAGGCCATGTTGCCAGGGTGTGGCCTTTTGGGGAGGAGAATGGCGGAAAGTGAACTCGCACAACATCTTTTTTATCTGGCAAACCCCATTTGCCAGGGGCTTCCTCCGGACAATCTCCTTTCTTCATCGCCTCATTCAACTCTCAGGGAGAGAATTTGCCAGACGACCTTTCTGGAAGAAGCGGAAAGAATGATTGCGGTGGATCCCTCCGGTCTCAGAATGTTCGGGCAGATGCATGCACTGAGAATCCTCCCCTTTGAGGTTGATCGGGAAACGCTCTCTCCGCTTCTTTTCGATCTGGATTTCCCCCACGACCTTGTGATGAATGTCTGGAAGCCCGACCATGCGAGACTGCCGGGAAAGGTTCAGTCCGATGCGACGATCAACCGTTTCCTGACCTATATCCTTCCCGGTCGGTCCTACCGGATCGAGTCCGAGATATCGTCTGCCGAGGAATTTCTTGTCAGGTCCTACGATGGCCCTGCCGAGTCACGGGTTCCCCTCGTGATGAACATGTCCATCGGAACCTGGTCGAAAGATGAAGCAGAAGCGGTCTCCAGAGGGGAGGTCATCACCCAGTGCTTTGCTGCCATGAATGGTGCGATGGCAGGAGCGGAGAGCTATCGGCAGTGGCCCCTTTTCCTTTCCGGCCTGCCGCTGGAGGGAGATGCCAATGATCGTTGGGAGGGGCTCCTCTCCCGGGAGTTCTCCCGATTGCTCCCCGTATGGGACGGATCCATGTGCGATCCCGATCCGTGGTTCTGGGGAAAGAACCATCTGTCCGAGTGCGCGGGGATCAACTTCTGGCGGCCCCAGGATCCAAACCACAATGGACTGGTTGTTGGCCGTTCCGGCGGAGGGAAATCGTTCGCCATCAAGATGCTCGTCGGACAGTTTTTGGTCCGTTCCGGAGAGCATCAGGTCATCGTCGTGGAGAACGGGGGGGATTTTGAAAGACATTGCGAATACTTTGGGGGAGATTATGTCCGAATCGACCTGAGCGGGCAGTATTCCATGAACCCGTTTCCCAAGCGTCAGTTCCTCATGGTCTCGAACGGTCCCCCCAAGGAATACGATCCTGATCTTCTGGGTTTTCTGTGCGGCGTTGTCGAGACATTCCTGGCTTCTTCGATGGAGGTGACAAGCCTTAATCGAAGGATACTGACGCTTTGCCTCGAAGAGGTCTACGACCAGCTTCCGGGAGACGATGCCCGTCCGGTTCTGTCCCATCTGGTCCGGGAGCTTTTCCGATTCAGGGGGCGGGACAGGGAGGATGAGTCGACCGGCTACCAGATGGGAAAGGTTCTGGAGTCCTGGATCGGAGGCATGTATGGCCCGCTGTTAAATAGCGGAGAAGGGATTGCCTACTCTGGGCGTCTGTTGGCCTTTGACCTCTCCGGACTCGAACAGCATGAGTCCTTAAAGGCTGTTGTTTTTGCCTATATTGCGGGCCTGTCTCTCTGGAGACTTCTTTCCGGTTCCGGGGAGAAGCGTCTGTTTCTGGTGTTCGATGAGGCGCACCGGATTTTGTCCCACCTTCGGGGAACCTCGTTTCTTTCTCATCTCTACAGGACCGTCCGGAAGTACGGGGGTGGGGTGATCGCCATCAGCCAGTCCCCGGAAGATTTTCTGGGGGAGGATCTTTCGGCCGGCATTTTGAACAACACCTCCTGGAAATGGATCTTTCCGGTCTCGACCAAAGAGGAGGACCTTCTGGCTTTTGGGCTAACCCCAAGAGAAGTTGAGCTCCTCCAGACTCTTGATGCGCGGCCCGGAGATTTTTCGGAAGTGCTTTTTTCAAGGCAGGGAGAGTCGATGATCCTCCGGCTTGAGCCGAGTCTTCTTGAGTACTGGCTTTGCGCGAAATCCCCGGAAGAGGATCTGGTTGTCAAAGAGCGCGTTTTGGAGACCGGCGGGCTGATGGAAGCGTTGAAAACCCTTCTGGAGGAGAGATGATCCCGGAAGTGAAGAAAAATCAATGGGTGGTGTTTTGCCTCCTGATCCTTTTCTTTCCTCGCCCGGCTTATGCGGTCATGGGGAGCGGCACGATGATCGAAAGCCGGATCCTTTGGGTCGAAAGCCAGACCCGGGCCAGTATTGCCCGCCTTCGAAACTTTATCTTCGAGAAGGACCAGGGGCAGGATTTTTTGAATGCACCGGTTCTCCCACCGTCTCTCCCGGTGACGACTGTACCGGCAAGCGTGCCCTCTGTTTCTGAAATCAGCCGCTCGGCCAATGAAGGAATGGGAGCGGCGCTTGGAGGGATCGCTTCCGCTCCCGGACAGGAAGCCATTGGACAGGGGATCCATCAGATGGCCTACTCCGCCAGTCCGGAAGGGGCGCTTCGTCTTGGAGCCGATACGCAGGGACACATCTTCCAGATGCTCCTGTCGATTCACCAGGATCTCCTGTACCTCCTGAAAGAGCAGTCCTCGACAACCGGTCTTGAGGGTTCGGTTCTCGAGCATTCCCATAACGAAAACCTCAAGGATCAGGAGATGATACGGCAGGATCTTCCCCGCTGGATCATGATGCGTTGATGGGGCAGGGCGGGTGCCAGGGAACTCCCGGGCAGGAGGGAATCCTTTTATTTCAGGACTCAACGACCATTCCCTGCGTTCTTTCCCCTGTTCACGACCAGGTTCTCCTGGTGACAAGGGTTCTTTTGATGATGACCATTCCCATTGCCACGCTGATGTTGTGGGGGAAACTGCGGGACGGAAAACCGATTTTCGGAAATCTTGTCCAGATCGCGCTGGTTTTTATGGTCCTGATCGGTTATGCCGTTTTTTTTACCGATGGCGTATCCCTTGTCGGAGCCATTGCCGATCGACTCTATCCGACGAACCTGATCCTGGACTTTTACGAAACGATCTGGTCCCAGAATCTGATTCCGGGGAAAGTGGGCTCTTTTGTCGGTATTCTCTCGGATCCGATGGGGATCATCTATATTCTTCTCCTGGATCTTTTGAAGGTGATGGTTTTTTTGTTTACCCTCGTCAGATATGCGCTCCTGTCTTTTCTTTATGTCATCGGACCGCTTCTATGCGCAGTGGCGGTGATTCCCGGGATGTTCTTTCTGCTGGCGCAATGGGCGAGAAATACCCTTGAAATTGCCATGTGGCTTCTTCTCCACAATATTTTCATCGCCATATTTGCCTCGATCAGTCTCTATCAGGCCTTGAACCCGGCAGGGCCCATGACGACATTCGGGAACAGGGTGCTCTCGATTGGTGTGATCCTGGTCCTGCTCCTGATGTTTCTCTTTGTTCCCATCCTGACCCATCTCCTAATGGATAAATCCTATGAGGGAATCGGTTCGTTTGTCGGTCCTCAGGCCGCAGTGGCCGGGAAAAGGATGATGGAAGAAGGTCTTGTCCGTCCATTGGTCAAGGGAGAGCTCCCTTTTGGTGTGGGGGAGATGAAGATCGGGAAGGTAGAAAAAGACATCGGACAGGGGCGCCGGGTCTACAAAAAGAGTCAATTGAGGCTCGGTCCCTATACCTTTACATCCCTTCTCTGGAATCGAAAGCCAAAAGAGGACAGTTCTTCCGCTGAAGCTCCAAAATCGCCAAAAACCAGAAAGAGCACCCGAAAAACGACTAAAACAGAAACAGATGGAGAAGCCGTGACGGTTCCGGCGAAACCCAGATCTTCCCGGACGGCCTCAAAAACCCGTCCGGCTAAAAAGGTCCAGGTGGCTTCTTCTGGCGAGGAGGTTTTGCCGGCAAAACCAAAAACCAGAAAGAAAAAAGTGGAGTCTCCTCCTGAGGTTCCTTCATGAAGAGTCTGTTTTTTCATCGCGATGAAGCCGACGGGATGGCTCCGCCTCCGGGGATAGACCGGATCCTGGAGCTGGAACGCCGGATTGCAAGAGGGACCCGTCTTTTCTGGGCGCTGGTTTTTGCCGATATTCTGGGGATGTTTCTGATCTTCTGGTATGTCCCGAGCCGCACGCTCGTTGTGGGGCTTTCAAAAGAAGGAGAGATGGTGAGACTTCCTGAAATTCAAATGCCGCCGGATGAACGCTCCGAGGCGGTCATTGCCGCTTTTTCGAGGGGATTTCTGAATAACCTTGCCGCTTATGATGCATTCGAGGAGCCTTACCGACTCAAGAAGGCTTTTTCGAAAATGACTCCGGAGCTCAGGCGGTCCTTGGGATCCGAGCTTTCAAAAAATCATTTTATGGAAAGCATTACCGGGTCGAGGCTCCGATCCACCCTCGATGTTCGGGAGGTCCGGTCGAAAAAAGTGGCTCCCGGGGTTTTTTCGATCCGGGCCTTTTGCGTAAGGCATGTTCGCTCGTATGACGATCAGCAGTTTTTAAGGGATGACCTCTTAAAGACGAGAATGGTTGTCAAGGCCGGGGGACCCACCCCTGAGAACCCTTATGGCCTGTGGGTCTCATCCTATGCGGAAGAGTCCCTGGACAAACCATCGAAGCCTGGTGGACCGTCAACTACCCCGCCGTGAACGGCGGAGCTTGAAAGGAATTGGAAGCTCAGGTTGACCAGGGTTTGCGGTGGAAGCCGCTCCGTTACGAACAGGTCGACAAGACCCACTCCGGGATACTTCCTCAGTCCCGGACACTTAAAGACTTGGATCATGCTGGCGAAAGGGTCAAGCGCCGAAGGTTCGGGTCGCATCCGAAAGGATGGAGCCGGTTCGTGACATTCCCGAGGGGAGACGCTTCAAAAGAAGCGCGTTTCAAGGCCCGTAAGGGTATTTTGAAGGAGAAAATGTGGCGGTATTTGTACTGGACAAGAGAAAGAAGCCGCTCATGCCGTGCTCGGAGAAACGAGCACGGTTGTTGCTGGAAAGACGGAAGGCGGTGGTCCACAAGATCACACCCTTCACCATCCGTCTCAGGGAACGAGTCGGGGGAGAGGTCCAGCCCGTCCGGATCAAGATCGATCCTGGATCGAAAACCACCGGCATCGCCCTTGTCAGGGAGGAAGTGACTGTTTCCCCCAAAACGGGAGCGACGGAGAAAACGGCCCATGTCCTGTTTCTGTCCGAACTCGAGCACCGGGGCGGCAAGATCCGGGACCGGCTCACTGCCCGGAGGGCTTTCAGGAGACGAAGACGCGGGAATCTTCGCCACCGGAAACCCCGGTTCGACAATCGGAGGAAACCGGAAGGATGGCTTGCTCCTTCCCTTCGGCACCGGGTCGATACGACCCTCTCCTGGGTGAAACGATTCCTGAAACTCTCCCCGGTTTCAGGAATCAGTCAGGAGCTTGTCCGGTTCGATCTGCAACAGATGGAGAACCCGGAAATCTCCGGCGTCGAGTATCAGCAGGGAACGCTGGCCGGATACGAGGTCCGGGAATACCTCCTGGAGAAGTGGGGACGGACTTGTGCCTATTGCGGCGGGAAGGACGTTCCGCTGGAGATCGATCACATCCACCCTCGTTCGAAGGGCGGAACGGACAGGGTTTCCAATTTGACGCTGGCCTGTCACGACTGCAACCGGAAGAAGGGGAACAGGGACATTTCAGAGTTTCTGGAAAAGAAGCCGGAGACGTTGAAGCGGATTCTGTCCCAGGTGAAAAACCCGCTCCGGGATGCGTCCGCCGTCAACTCCACCAGATGGGCGTTGTTTGAGTCGCTGAAACAAACGGGGCTTCCCGTAGAGCAAGGATCCGGAGGCCGGACGAAGTGGAACCGGACCCGGTTCGAACTTTCGAAGACGCACAGTCTGGATGCGGCCTGTGTCGGGAAGGTGGATCGGCTTTCCGCCGGAACCCGCCCCGTTCTGAAGATCAAGGCCACAGGGCGGGGAAGCTATCAGAGGACACGGCTCGATGCCTTCGGGTTCCCGAGAGGGTTCCTCACCAGGACGAAAGCCCACTTCGGGTTTGTCACAGGAGACATGGTGAAGGCGGTTGTCATCACAGGCAAGAAGACCGGATCTTACCTTGGCAGGCTTGCCGTCCGCTCCTCCGGAAGCTTCAATATCCAGATAACAGGAACGGTGATTCAGGGAATTTCTCACAAAGCCTGTCGACGTCTGCAACGGGCAGACGGATACGGGTATGCGGTTGCCACACCCAACAGAAAGGAGAGCGCATTTCTCCCCGGCCTAAACGCCGATGTTTCCAATGCGCGCAGAGGTTGAAAAAGTGGTTCTGGGCAGGATTCCTCCTGGCTTTGATGGTGTTTATCATCCCTCTGTTCTGGTTTATGGATGCGAGATCATCCGACAGAACGGTCAGCTCGCCGCCGGTGCCTGTTTCAGAGGCCCGGACGACCTTTTCCCTGCCGGTTGAGCCACCGCCTCCGGTCAAAGTCGCTCCGGTTGGCGACCCTGCTGACAACATCGTCATGGTCAAGAAGGTTCCGGAAAAAGAAATTCCCTCCGGAGAGAGCGCCGGGGATATTGGACAAAGGTCTCCCATTCGAACCCTCGTATACGATGCAAGCCGTCTTTACACCTTAAGGACCGCACTTTCCCATGTGACAATCGTAGATCTTCCGGAAGATGCCCGGGAAGTGTATGTCGGGGATTCCAAGCTTTTTCTGGCGGAGGTATTGGGTTCAAGGATCAAGGTCAAGCCCATAACATACGACCTGAAAAGCCGGACGAACATGATCGTTTATACAGAGCATGATCGATTGTCTTTCAGGCTTCTGGTGGTTCCTCCCGGTGAGGAGGACGATCTTTTGAGCTTTCGTCTTCCCAAAAGTGAAACAGTGGTCAACCTGAATCCGATCAGGACGGTTATCCGTCAAAAGCTGAAGGAAGAGGAGCGCCGGGATCTGTCGCTTAAAAGACGGGATCTTTTAAAGGAGGGGGAACCACAGCACCCTCTCCGGGCGACCTTCTATGCGCACAAGTTATTGGTTCGCCTGCTGGGATTTTCATCACTGGAGAAGAAAGAGTATGCGGTAATCGACTGCAGAAACGATTCCGCTTATGCGGTGACCTTACGGCAGATCAGGATTCGCCGTTTTAAAAAGTCCCTTTTGTGGGAGACCAGCCGAACCTATGAAGATCAGATGGACTGGTCGAGAGAGCTGGATAAAGTGATTCCCGCAGGACAAAGTGTCCGGGTTCTTCTTGCGGTCGATAAAATGGATCCTCTTTCCGGGCGTGAAGGGCTTTACCTGTCGGGAAGGGCCCGGATTTCGGGAGGCGGAAAGGTCGAGATAAAAGCGGTTTCCGAGGGAGAAAGGATTTGAACAGGATTATTGTACTTGTTGTAACGGCTGTGGTGGGTGTCGTTCTGTCCATGTTTTACGGGCAATCGGGAAAACACAGAAATCCGGAAGACCGGGCCGACCGCTCATGGACAAGTGGCGCAGGGTCGGGAAGAGGGTTTGATTCAGGGTCATCCTGGAGAAGCCTTCCTCCTGTGATCAACCCGGGATCTTTTGTGTCAGGGAGGGAAAAGGGATCCGCAGGAGGACCATCCGGACAAGGCCATGAGCTGAACACCAGAAGCACCGTTTATGTTGACGGTACGGGGAGTCCCCTGGGCGATTCCCCTCAGGGGGCCGGGGGCATGTTCGGACTTTTGGGGCCGCTCATCGATGGTGCGGGAAAATCCCTGGCTCTTGCGAAAAAGGCCTCCGGGCAAAGTGAAACGGATCAGGGGCCGATTGTACCCGCCGGGACGATTCTCAGGGGACGGGTTATGCGGCGTTTTGACGGACCGTCGGGGGGAGCTCCCATTTTTGTCCTGATTCCACCCCAGACGGTGGGAACCATCAGGATCTCCCGGTCGTTGAAAATAATGGGATATCCTGTCGGCCTGTCCCCGGAAAACCGGCTCATGATGAGATTTATGCGGGTGATCTACGGAAATGGTCTTGAGGCCCAGATGACAGGTTATGCCATGCAGGGTGGTCGTGAGGGTGTTCCTGTCGATGTTTCCCGTCATCCGGGCAGTCAGTTTGCCGGATCGGTGGCGCAAAACACGCTCATGATGGGGGGCGATGCCATTGGTTATATGGGGTATGGAAATGCGGGGATCGGATCTGACCTCGCCATGCAGGAAGCGGGGGCGATTGTCGGTTCCAGCCAGGCGGTCATCCCTAATCCCAGCCAGCAGACAACCTATACCCTCTCAGCCGGAGCTCCTGTCTCGATCATGATTCTCCACGGGTTTCTACCGTCGACATCCCGGGCGGGCTCAAAATGATCGAGACCACAGAAATGGCTTGCCAGGATCGGCTCGACCGTCTCCTCCTGGCGCTTTGCCGGATCGAGTCCTTGATGAATGCCGGGTTCGGTGAGAGGGAGGAGGTGATCCGGAGCTGTATTCTGGCGCTTCTGGCGAATGAGCATGTCTATCTGATCGGTCCTCCGGGAACGGCAAAGAGCCTTATTGTAAGGACACTTTCCGGTTTTTTTGAACAAATGTCACACTATGAGACACTTCTGCATGGGACATCGAAGCTTCAGGAGCTTATTGTGCCGACTCTTGCGGGAAAAAGTCTTCTTTCCTGCCATATCGTTTTTCTGGACGAGGTCTTTCGGGCCCCAAGAGATCTTCTCCTTGGACTCCTGTCCTTTATGAACGAAAGAATCTTCCATTGCCCGGACCCCACTCATGTTCCGCTCCTGACCCTTTTTGGGGCGAGCAATCAAAGCCCTTCTCCCGCCGATGGTCTTGAGGCCTTTTACGACCGTTTTACCTATCGCTGCATTTTGCGTCCGATCGAGTCCCGGGATCGTTTTTTTCAGATGGTCTTCCAAGCGGATGAATTTTCGGGAAAAATCGATGAGTGGAATGAAGATGGAGAGCTCTCTCCGGATTTTTTCCCTTTGATCCCTAAGCTTTCCGGAAAGAGGCTTTCCTGGGGACAGGAGACGAGGGATGGCTTGTACGAGCTTCGGCGCTCCCTGGGAAATGAGGGGGTTTTTATTTCCGACCGCAGGTGGAAGAAAGTGGTTCTGGCGGCAACGGTCAATGCCCTGTATCAGGGGGCGTCGTCTGTTTTACCCAAACATCTGTCAGGACTGAAAAATGTGTTGTGGAGCTACCCCACCGAGATTCGACCCATCGAACGGATTTTGTCCTCATACCGATAGATAGACCGGTGTTTTCGAAGATCAGCATGGACTGCTTCCGTGAGCAGATCTTTTAAGGGAGTCTCTTTATTTTTTTTCTATTCATTTTTTGATTCCTGAGCTGGAGACCATAAAAGGCCCCGTTCGGATGATTTATGGTTTTGCATGCGTAACGCACGCTTCCGGTTGGTGTGGCTTGACGAGTCATTGTTTTCAAATTGAAAAGTTTTTGTTGACAGTTTTCGTTATGAAAAGTACCATGCAAGATACCTCGGTTCTAATTGTTGCTTGCAGAGCATTGGAAAGAATCATTTATGCGGATTATCACCAGGAAACATTTGAACCGGGCAGCGGAGCAATATCCGGATGCAGCGAAAGAAATTGCGGTCTGGTGCAAGGTCGTGCAGAGCGCACGGTGGCGGAACTTCGTGGAGGTTCGGCAGGTTTTCAATAGTGCTGATGCGGTTAATCATCGATATGTTATCTTTAATATCCGGCACAACCGCTATCGATTGGTAACGATCATTCACTACTCACGGGAAACGGATGACCGTATCACAGAAGGACATCTTTATATCCGGGCATTTCTAACGCACCAAGAGTACAACGATCCTGAGAATTGGGATAAAGGAGTTCCAAAATGAGCACCTTATTGGCGAATCCTGCTGTGATGATCAAGCAAGGAGCACCTCACGTCATTCGCTCGGAAGAGGAACTCATGGCCTATACCCGGGCGCTCTTTGAACTCACTGGAAAGTCAGCCCCGATACCCGAAGAGGAAGAGGCGATCGAACTTCTGACGCTTCTCATTGAACGCTACGAAAGCGAGCATTATCGGGTGCCTGATGCGGACCCGGTCGACGTCCTGAAGTTTCTGCTGGATCAGAACGGCCTCTCCCAACGTGATATTGCAACCGAACTTGGCAGCGAAAGTACCGTATCACTGATTCTTTCCGGTAAGCGCCGTTTGAACCGCGACCACATCGAGCGGCTTAGTCAGCGCTTTCATCTCTCACCGTCGGTGTTCTTTGGCGGTGGGAACCGACTTCAAGAGGAAACAAAAGTTTATGCTTCGTTACGGCCAAGCATTGACACCTGGCGGGGGAGTGCCATGGAGCAGGAGTCTTTTTCCCGGAGGGGGGGGCCTGGGGCAATGGGCCATTTCACCCATTACTTCGGTTTCCCTCCGATCACGAACCCGAAGGATTTCATGGATGTCCTGAGGAAAGACTCTCCCTGGCGCAAGTCGTCCATTCCGAGTGAAGAAGAAAGGCCCGAGAATGAACATGCCTCCTTTGCGGCTTGAGCTTCATTACTATGATGAAGTTCATACAAGGCTAAATTCTGACCTGAAGTCCTCGGACGTTCCAACGCCTTTCGATGTGGGGATCTGGTCCTCTGTTCTTGAAAATAAAGACAATCCCATCAAATACATGCTCCGGATGAGGATTGTTGTTCCTCATCCACCGCAGGAAACCATTCCGGTTCAGGGCTCTTTTGGGGTTGTAGGGGTCTTCTCTGTGGAGGAATCGGTTCCGGAAGAGCAGAGAGCTTCTCTGGTTAAGGTGACTGGGGGAGCCATGCTGTACAGTGCGGCTCGAGAGTTCATCCTCCTCGTCACCTACAGAACCAGTCCCTTTCCGCCATTTTATCTCCCCACCCTTTCGGTAAAGGCTCTTGAGGAAGCCCCGGATATCGAGACGTTTT
>DAHWBS010000014.1 GCA_027323445.1 Leptospirillum sp. | reverse complement strand
CAGTCATATTCTCAAGGGAACACCCATTGGCCTCGGACTCGACATTGGACACCTGTTAACAATGATGGAAGCCCTCGGGATCAAGCCTCAACCTGAAAATATCCACTCATGGATCAACCGGTATCTCCCGCTCGAGCATGTCATGGAAGTTCATATGGGTGGACTTTCCCTGTTCAAGAACACGGAAGTGACACTTCATCAGGATGATCACACCTCCCCCATTCCCCAACTGTTATGGGAATCACTGGAAGCTGTTTGCCGTTTTTGCCCGATGACCAATCTCAAGGGACTGGCTCTTGAAGTGGACAACAAAGAAATAGAGACCATTGTTCCGGAGTTTCAGAAGTTCTATAACCTGATACAAGAATCAATAATACCGCCTGCACCATTTTATCTTTCGCCCAACGAAGCATCCGGCCAACAAGAATCCATAGGTCTGGACCCTGATATCCTCGAATTGGAATATCAGGACCTGTCGGCATATCTTTCCGGACAGACCCAAGATATGCCTTGCCTTATTCAAGGCTTTCCGAGTCTTTACAAAGATTCAATCTATCCTTATGAAATCTGGTCTTTTGGTGGAGAAATAGAAGCCATTTTTCCTGACACAATAAGACTTATTCGATTATTTTTAAAAGATCCCAAAGAATCGTTTGTCCAATACTTTCATCAGGATCTCCTATCGGAAATATTTCCCTTTGACTTTCTGGTGGTCAAGGTCCTGAAATTTCAGGAATGGATCGAGGAGATCCTATCAGCGGAAATCTTCCCCCCCGAGATGAAAGAATTGGTGAGAAAAACATCGCTCCTGGAAGGCAAAAGGGTTCTGGATGATCAGGCGTTGATCAACGGTGACGATCTGCCTTGTCTCCATCCATAGACAGGAAGATCTGAACAGCCTCCGGTGCAGGACTTATGGGGGACTAGGTCTGATCATTCTCTTTTGCTAGAATTCGATAATTGTTACTCCTTTTGGATCCGAAATGATAAAAAAGATCGACCCTCAAAATCGATCTGTCGTTAAGTCCCAAAACGCCCGGAAGGACATTCGCTGGGGTTTCTTATCAAGAAAGAGGAAAACCTTGCAGCTATTTACTTTTCCATTAACAAAAGACATTCTTGTTGGCGTCAGGCTTGATGATATTCTTAAGATTCTAAAAGGAGAAAAACTGACCCCCGACTCACAGGGAAGCCTTCAGATCGGATTTATAAACGAAGTCGGATACCCGGCCCAGGTCTTCGACTTCAGAAGAGCTTTTGAAAAAGAGGCCGATAGCTCTCCTCCAGCCCGACTTTTGGTAATCGCTTTTTCAAATGGCATACGATTTGCCATCGCTACAACAAAAATGGGAAAAGTGATCCGGGAAAAGACTCCCAATGAAAAAAAGACGCTGGAACAATTACAGCTTCCATTTTTGAGGTATTCCGACACGATTGACTCCATGCCCGTTTACGTTTTTGACGTAAAAGCCTTTGAGCAACATATGGGACTTTCAGGCGTTGGTTCATCCGCTCAATCAGAGAAAGAAAAAACTCCAATGACAAAAGATGAAGGTCACGTTTTACACAAACAAGACGATGCCAGCGCCGATTTATTGAATCAGGTCGGAAAAACCGCAAGGGAAATCCAGAAGATCCTTTCCATGTCAGACTCGATGATGGATACGATGAAGATGATGGAAACACATCTTCCCCAAACATCCACGGGTCTCGAGGCCGTTTCCAGAATGACTGAAGAGGCAGCGCACAAACTCCTTGAGGGATTTGAAAAATCATTAGAAACAAACGGAAAGCTTCGGGAAGCCGTTCAGAGAATGCGGGACAACCCCCAGACAGTCCAGTCGGAAATCCAGACTGTTGAATCGCTGCTTTCCGAGGATGAGGAGCGAATTCTCCATGGATTTGAAGCAATGGTCTTTCAGGATCTGGTGGGACAAAACATCCGGAAAATGACAGGAACACTAAACGATCTCCAGAACAAGCTCCTGACAATCCTTATGGAGCTTTCCCCATCACCCAGACATGAATCTTCCGGAGAAAGAGAGTCCCCCGTCCAGATAGAAGAACTGGATCTAAAGGGAACCGGTCACCCAACCGATGTCAATCAGACCGATGTTGACAAGCTGCTTTCCGAGTTTGGCTTCTAGCAGTTCGTATCATTAACAGGATCACCGATCATGCCGTCCGGGGTCAAAACGGCACTGCCGAACAAACAGGGTTGCACTCCATTTCTCAAGGCCTTCAGGATGCCTTCCTTGAGCTCTTCTTTCGAAGAGACACGGATATCCCCGAGAAACGTGGGCCATCCTTGAAAAGCCGTCTCCAGCAGGTTGAGACAGGCCCCATGCCTGGGCGCAATTGAATGTTGGCCCGTTCGCTCTCCCGTCCGCGGGTTTCCGGGACGGGGACAATCCCGCCAGATGCTTCTTATCTTCATGTTTCAGAATCAGCAGAGCCCGCTTGAACGGATGCGCCATCCTCCTCTTGAGCCCCTTCGAAACCTTGTGGTAAGGTTAGATGTCGGGGGTTTGACTTTACGATAAAATGGATCCAAACAATTTGAGAACATTATAAGGAGTTAGAATGGCAATCGTTCATTGTACTCGTTGTGGAGCTGATGCAGAGGGTCTTGAGCAACCCCCTTTCCCCTCAGGCTTCGGAAAAGAGGTTCAGGAATCTGTCTGCAAGACATGCTGGACCGCGTGGGAAGACATGCGCGTAAAAGTGATCAATGAGTATCGACTCAATCTGGGCACACCCGAACACAGGACGATGCTTGTCAACATTACAAAGGATTTTCTTGGACTCAAGAAACCGGAGTAATCTGAACAAAAGATCTGTGAATGTCCGATGTAATAGAAGAAGCCGGTCTAAAAAACCGGCTTCTTTATTTCAGATTTCTCCAAGCTCCTGTATGGCTTTTAAATGCTTTCTGGCTCCTGGTCCATATGGGAGTACGAGAGTTACAGGAAACCCTCCCTCAAAGAGAAGTGAACGGATCTTGTCCTCTCGCTGTCCCATCCACATCTGAAACTCCATCATTCTCGGGTGGGCATTCTGGAGTTTGGATGCCCCTTGCAAAAGCTCTTCATCATGAGTCGCCACGGCGAACATTGCCCCTTCGGAAAATAGCCACTCCATATAGCTCTGGTATTTTCTCCGAATCTGATCCGGATCATTTGATCCGGGCTCAAGAGATACAGGGTATTGTCCCTTGACCAAACGCACTCTCGCTCTTTTATTGAGAATCGTCTCAAGGTCCTTTTCCGTTCGATCGAGTCTGGCTTGAAGCGTTATCGACAAATGCGCAAACTTCTTCCTCAGTTCCAGAAAAGTCTCGAGTGTTTCCCCAACCCTGTTGCCTTCTTCCATATCAATCCAGCATCCGATCGAATACTCTTCCGCTGCCGCTATGGCAGACCGAAGATGATCCATGGCTCCGGTCCCGGAGGAAGGATAACCAGACTGTGACAAGGAAAAAGAAATGCCTCCGCGAATCATCGTTAAACCCATCTGATGAGAAAGCTCCTTGACCTCCTTCAGAAAGAGATCTCCGTCTGGAGCATTATCTTCTGAGAGAATCGGCCAAAGAATCGTACCAATGCCTTCCTTGTTCAAAAGCTTTGCTCGTTCAAGGGCCTCTTCTCTCGTCTCTCCTGCCAGATAACGTGTTTCCATCGCTTTCAAAAGGGAACCCTCCGACATTTTCTTCTCCATATTCAATAATCCTATTGATTGTCCGATGTTTTTTAATGTTAAAGGAAATCCCCGTCACTTGAAAGGAGTGATTCGATTTCTGACAAATCAAGCCCTTCAGGCAAATCCAAACTATTATCAGACATGACTTTAGAAAAAATAGCCAACTTTTTTTCTTTTAACCTTGCAACATGCTCCTCAACAGTCCCTCTTGTCAGGAAGCGATAAACAAAAACCGTTTTTTCTTGCCCCATACGATGAGCCCGGTCCGTTGCCTGATTTTCAACCTGGGGATTCCACCATGGATCATAATGAAAAACATAATCCGCATTCGTCAAGGTTAACCCGACACCACCTGCCTTCAGACTTGCCAGAAACAATCTTGGGGCAAGAGCATCCTTCTTCTGGAAAGCATCAACCATTTTTTGGCGCTCCACAAGTGATGTTCCCCCATCAAGTCTGAGCACTGGAACCTTCTCTCCCTTGAAGTGTTCCTCAAAGCGATCAAGCACGCCAACAAACTGTGAAAAAAGAATCACTCCGTGGCCATCCTCCAGTGCTTCAGCAATTTTTTCTTTAACAGTCTGAAACTTCGCTGGACGTTCCATCCGGATGGGATACTCGCCCTTTACCATTTCAGGATGACAACAGAATCGCCGGAGCGTCATCAACAGGGCAAAAACACCCAGACGATAAGCCCCCCCGCTGACCTCCCTCAGACTGTTCCGTCCATTTTCCTTAAGCTTCTTGTATTGATGTCTCTCTTCTGTCGTTGGATCGATCCAGTAGTCGATGACAACCTTTGGCGGAAGATCTTTTAAAACGTTGTCCTTTGTTCTCCTCAGGATCAGTGGAGCAATCAATGAGCGAAGCAGGGTTATCCGCTCGAAATCCCATGATCCAAATCCGCCCTCTTCCACAAATATCCGTTCAAACCGACGTCGGCTTCCCAAAAGACCTGGCATAACAAATGCAAATATAGACCAGAGATCGGTGAGGTGATTCTCGATGGGTGTTCCGGACAATGCGAGCTTGAAAGCAGATCTCAGGGAAAAAATCGCAGTCGCAATCCCTGAGGCTGGATTTTTCATCACCTGTGCCTCATCCACGACAATGGAATGGAATCGGACCTTCGTCATTTCCTCCAGATCGTTTCTGACTGTACCGTAGGTTGAAAGGATCACGTTCGACAGAAGAACCCGGCTCCAGCGATCCATCCTTCCAGATCCATGATGAATCCCCACCGTAAGGGTCGGAGCATATTTTGAAATTTCTTTTTCCCAGTTAAAAAGCAGGGTTGAAGGAAGAACAATCAGAGATGGAGGGAGAGTCTCATTATTATTTTTTGCACGCTCAACCTCAAGAACAAGTTCTGATAAAACGGTTAATGTTTTTCCAAGCCCCATCTCATCGGCAAGAATCCCACCCAAACCTGCCATCCTGAGTGAATGGATCCATGAGATACCGTCCCTCTGGTAGTCCCTGAGTGGAATCTTGATCGCCCCTTCAAGAAAAGAAGACTCCTCATCAGATAAACCAGACACCTGAAATGGAGATAAACGATCAAAAAGATTTTCCTCCGGAAAAAAGGGCAAATCAGGACGACTTCTGAGCAGAATCGATCCATAATACTGGCTGATCATCGCACGACCGTCTTTGTCGGGGTCCAGAAGAACAATCAGGTCGTGCAGCTTTTGCTGAAGTTCCTGATCCATCAAGACAGAAAAGTCGTCCGATAAGTGCAGGACGGGGTCTCCCGGCTCACCCGACGGATGCGGCATATTCCAAACTCGATCTTTCCACTTTAAAACACAATGAACGGAAATCTTGTTGCTTAACCAATTATTGCTGTCAGAAAAAGGAGCCGCCGGTGAAAAAATCGCAAGAAGATCAATATCCCCCGAATACAAGAGATTTTCTGAAGACTCGATTATTCCCCTGGAAAAACCAGATTTTTCAAGAGCGGGCAAAAGCTTTTGGTAGACAGTGCTTCGATCTTCTTTTGTAAAAGAAATCCATGGCTCAGTAGAGCCTCGTCCAAGACTTTTCTCTACAACATTTCGATAAAGAAGTTCTTTCTGACGATCACGGTGAATCAGACAGAGCATGCCTGGATATCGGGCATCATCACACCATAAGGTATCCCCAATGCTTAGTCTCTGGGAGCCAAACAAGGGCAGCTTTATCTCACCCGAACGCAAATAGACAAACAGGCTCACACCCTTTCGATGAAAATCTCGAATATCGACACAAGGTTCCCATTTCTCCCCGCCTAAAAAGACTGGAGGATACGAGTAACCTTCCAGGTGAAACTTCAAAGAAGTTTCAGATGATAGAAATTGTGATTGATATAACAGGTCCGCCGGCTGAAGATAAAAGGATTCATGAAGAAACGAGGTCAACTTATCAGACAATTTTTCATTAATAAAGATCAGGCTGTTTCCTGCCAGTAAAATGCATGACATCTCCCCTAAAGAAAAAAATTGGACAACAGATGATGCATGGGGTTTCCCTAAGACAAACCATAAGGAGTCAAGATGAATACTGCGGGTATCCGCATTGGGAACCCATGTACCGGTCCAGTGAAAAGAGGACAGAAAAATAGTTAATGGAGACCAAACACCGCCATTACACTTCTCTATATTGAAAACACTCTCATTGCAGAGACGTTTTAAGAAAGTGATCGATTTTGGTCTAAAGAGATTGACCTGTCGGCCTCCCATATGTACGACCTTTTCAAGATGGAAACAGGATTCCAGTTCCAGAAAAAATCGACAGTCCGGACGATGAGAGTAGCCTGGCAACCGGCTTCGAAGGCTGATCCCTCTTGAGGTTTCCGAATCAATGGGAACGCGGTTGCGATCAGCGACGATAAAGCCTTTATCTCCATGATGTTCGTACCACAACAATCTGTCCGGCTTTTGAAGCGACGCTTCTGGTAAAGGAAGGTCCTTTGGTGTGAAGCGAATCTTGTCTTCGATGATCTCTCTGTGGGTTGAAGCTTTTCCAGGGGGAAAACGACATTGATCATTTTCAAGGCAGTATGAAATGGCTGAGATAACATGAGAACAAGCAGCTGACAATCCGGAATAATAATCTGGAGAGCATACAGAACATGATATTTCTTGAAAAGAATTTTTATCTCCCAGATGAACTGAGATTGGAGAAGAATCCTTCGCATGGTAAAGGAGTTCGACCCATAAAGGAAACGATGAGGTCTTTACTTCTTCCAAAACCGCTGATTTTTGAAAAGAAACAGCACTTGAGAAAAGCAATGCCCCTACTTGGGTCCGCAATTCTGCTAGCGTTTTTGGCCAAGTCGACTTCATATTTATCCCGAGAAAAATGACGGTTGGCTTTTTATTCTTCTACTGGAAGAAAAACAGATGATCAAAGAGGAATATTGGCAAATCACTGTCACCAGTCATCTGCCAGGTGAAGAAGGGCAAAACAGATAACTAGAGAGTACTGCCAACTTCCTTGATTAAAAGAAGTGCCGAAAAAAGAAGGCCAAGAACCAATGCTCCTCCCAGAATCAGGAATGCCCTCTTTTTATCAAGTTTATGCGCATCAGAGGATACTTTCTGAAAAAGCCCGGAAATATTGGTTCTTCCCAGAAAGGCATCCACAACACAAAAGGAAAGAAAACTCTGAAGGAAGGCAAGTGCCGTAATGAAAGACAAAACAATCAGCCCTGCTGTAAATAGAAGAGGGTGGTCCAAAACTGAAGGCCAACGTTCATTGTAGATGATGACCCCAATAAACCCGAAGAGAGCAACAAAACCTCTGAGGAAGCGTCCTTTCCAGTTCAGATTCCGCACACCGGGGCAGTATCGATTCGAGTCTGGACCGAGATCATCCAGAGAGGACGGAATTTCAGAGTCATTCTGTTGCTCTCCAGGATGCTTCTCCGAATCCATTAACCCCGTCCCCCTGTTCGACTGAGTGATCGAAAAAGTCCGATCATCCGCCCTTGCACAAGACCGGCTTCATCCTCCGGAAAAACAATCCGGTCAGGATAACTCGGATTGGCAGCCCTCAAGAGAAGCCTGCCATTTTGATGAAGATATGTTTTTAATGTCATCTCACCTTGAATCTGGGCAACAATAATATCTCCGTTGGATACGATTCCGCCTTTTTTGATAAAAGCAAGATCACCTTCATAAATTCCCACGCCAATCATGCTATCCCCTACAACACTCAGCACGAAGTCGGGTTTTTCAGAAAGGAAAGATGAAGGAATAGTGATTTGCCCCTCCGACAGAGGATCAGAACCTGTCGCGACTCCTGCCCTGATTCTTCCAATTCGAGGAATTGTAAGCCATTCTGAGGAAATGGACTCATCCTGAAAAGCGGATGATTTAGCGGTCAAGCGGATTCCCCGGGCTTTCCCGGGAATTCGTTGGATGTAACCCTTTTTTTCGAGAGCTTCAAGATGGGTTCCCGCACTTTTAGGGTACGGGATTCCCAGATGATTGGCTATTTCAGTGATGGTGGGAGGGGAGGAGTTTGCCTGCATCCAGGACAGGATGAAGCGAAGAACCTCCTCCTGACGCTCAGTCAAGGGCTTTATTTTTTTGGTGGGTCCACCGTCAATTGCCATTATTTCCCCTTAGGGGATAAAGATAGCTAGAGAAGACTTTATATATTCAACAAATGGAGTGGGATACACTCCGAGAAAAACGGTCATCCCGGCCGTCAACAAAAGACCAATCCTGCCCATCGAAGATGCGTTGAATACAACGGAAGACTCAGGATCCTTCATGTACATTAACATTACGATCCTGAGATAGTAAAAAGCTCCAATAGCAGCAAAGACAATGCCGACGACAGCCAGCCAGGCATAACCGGCATGAATAACCGCGAAGAATACATAAAATTTTGCAAGGAAGCCACCAAAAGGAGGGATTCCCGCCAGAGAGAACATGAATACCAGCATGGTAAATGCCGCAATCGGATGTCTCTTATGAAGCCCCACCAGATCGGAGATATCTTCACCCTCTTCCCCGGATTTTCTGAGCATCAAAACAATACCAAAGGCTCCAAGCGTCATGAACATGTAGACAAACACATAAAACATCAGGGCAAAAAGAGACTCTCTATTGGGTTGCAAAAGTGCCATGGAAGCGTATCCGGCGTGCCCGATGGAAGAGTAGGCCAACATTCTTTTGATATTGGTTTGACGAAGGGCGACCAGGTTCCCGACAAGCATTGATAAAATGGAAAGAATCACGATAAGAAGGTTCCAGTCAACTTTATCTGCAGAAAAAGAAACCCAGAAGACCCGGAGAAAGACACCAAAAGCTGCAATTTTCGATGCCGTGGACATAAATCCCGTCACGACAGTCGGGGCACCTTCGTACACATCAGGAGTCCACATATGAAAGGGAGCGGCTGAAATCTTGAAAGCAAAACCGACAAGTGTCAGAACAATTCCCAGAAGAATCATGGGCTTTAAAGAGCCTGGATTGGCAACAAATGCTGCAATGCCTGAAATGGTCTCCGTACCGGTCGCTCCATAAAGAAAGGAAATGCCAAAGAGAAAGATTGCCGCAGAAAAAGCTCCAAGAAGGAAGTATTTGAACGACGCCTCGACAGACCGGTGAGACCCTTTTTTAAGACCTACCATGACATAAAAACAAAGACTCATGAGTTCGATCCCGAGAAACAATGTGATCAGATCTCCTGCAGACACCATAACCATCATCCCCACAGTTGAAAAGAGGATGAACGCATAGTACTCCCCGATGTGGATATCTTCGCGATCAAGGTAGGGCAAGGAAAAGAGCACGGTAATGATAGCCGCAATATAAATGATCATTTTAAAGAAGTTTGAAAAAGGGTCAATGATATAAAGACCTTGGTACAACGGCAGACCTTTGCCATTAAGACCGTATGAAGCGATCATGGCAAATATAAGGGATGCGATTGTAAAATAGGCAAGCCATGAACGTTTTTCATTAGGGATCATTGTGTCAAGGATTAATATCACACACCCAAAAAACGTCAGATAGATTTCTGGCATGGTTCCAAGAATATTTACCAGAGAAAAAGACATTAGACCCCCTCAATCAATTTCCTTGCATCAACCCCAGATAAAACGCAATCAACCTGTCTAGAAACCACCCGTTAAACTTGCAAGTGGTGAAGCAGGATTGACCTGACCAATAAGATGGGTAACGCTAACATGCAACATTGATAACAAAGCATTTGGCTGGACACCAAGCCATACGACAATTAGCAGGAGCGGGAGTAATGACGCCCACTCATAACGATTCATGTCAGGCAATGCCCATGAACGTGGTTCGTATTTTCCCCAAACAACTTTTGAGAGCAGGTAAAGCATGTACAGTGCAGCCAGAATGATACCGATTGCGGCAATGACACCGACGGCGGCATTAGCCCTGAAAGCACCAAGCAGAACAAGAAACTCCCCGACGAAAGAATTTAACCCCGGGAGCCCCAGAGAGGAAAGAGAAAAAATAACAAGCATTGTGGAAAATACCGGCATAACCTTGGCAATCCCGCCATAATCGGAAAGGAGCCTCGAATGCGTTCTGTCGTACAGGACGCCAACGCAGAGAAAAAGGGCTCCCGTCGTTACACCATGATTGATCATCTGAAGGATTGCTCCTTCCACACCCTGTGCATTAAAAACGAATATTCCAAGAGTCACAAAACCCATATGACTCACAGATGAATAGGCAATCAACTTTTTCATGTCTTCCTGGGCAAGAGCCATCAAGGCTCCCCAGATGATCCCGACAAGAGACAAGGCAAAAATGAATCCTGTAAAAAAGATCGAGGCTTTTGGAAACATGGGAAGGGAGAAACGGATAAATCCATATGCCCCCATCTTCAGCATGACCGATGCCAGGATAACGGATCCCGCTGTGGGAGCTTCCACATGAGCATCAGGCAACCATGTATGGAAAGGAAACATCGGGACCTTTACCGCAAACGCCAGAAAGAGCGCTAAAAAAGCAAAATCCTGAAATACCGGAGAATAGTGTTGGCCCATTAAAGCCACAATATTGAAGGTATGCCCGCCCTTGAAGTAAAGGGAAATAATGGCCAGAAGCAAGAACAAGGATCCAGCCAGGGTGTACAAAAAGAACTTGATGGTGGCATAAATTCGGTTTGGCCCACCCCAGACCCCGATGATCAAGAACATCGGAATAAGCATTGCTTCCCAGAAGACATAAAAAAGAATGAAGTCCATCGCAGCAAACACACCGATCATCGCACCTTCAAGAATCAAGATTGCGATCATGAATTCGGTGACACGTTTTTTGATTCCGACCCAGCTGGTAAAAATACACATAGGCATAAG
Source organism: Leptospirillum sp. (assembly GCA_027323445.1). GTDB lineage: Bacteria > Nitrospirota > Leptospirillia > Leptospirillales > Leptospirillaceae > Leptospirillum. The sequence continues at coordinate 19,117 of DAHWBS010000014.1, read as the reverse complement.
CAGGGTCGTCATAATGATCAGGACAAGGCTGATGCCATCGATTCCCAACGTGTAATGAATATTTGCAAAGGGAATCCAAAGGTGATCCTCTGCAAACTGCATCTGGTATGTTCCCGGATTGCCTCCGATGAGAAGCGTCAGGGAAGCGATAAACTCAACAATGGTGATTCCGACAGCAACCCACTTAACGGTTGTATCGGAGTCTTTCATTTTCATGAAAGGAAGCAGAAAAATCCCCCCGACAATAGGGAAAAAAATCAAGAAGGTCAGAATCGGGATCGAGAGAAAGGTCATCATGTTCCTCGGTTCAGGGTTAAGCCATCAATTATCGGACAAAAAGAAACAAACTCACCATGCCAAAAAGCCCAATAGCCATAACCAAAGCATAGTTCTGCAACTGTCCGGTCTGAACACGACGAATAGCCGCAGCACTCGTTTGGCAAAACTCCGCGACACCATTAACAATCCCGTCAATAACTCCCTTATCAACTTCTTTCCATAACAGGAAGGACAGGAAAATCGTTGGCTTCACAAAGATGAGGTCATAAATCTCATCAAAGAACCATTTGTTAAGGGAAAGAGAATACAACCACTTGAACTGCTGAGCCATTTTTTGTGGGACAGTAGATGGTTTTCCATAAAGAGCATATGCCAGAAGAATACCGACAAGACCAACAATAACGGATATTGACTTCAATGAATCTTCTGAAAGTTCAGGACGCCCAATTGCATGAGGAACAGGCATCGACTGGGATAAGAAACCAATAATATCGTAATGGTTTCCGGCCCATCCCGCCCCAATAGCCATCACTGACAGAAAAAGCAGGGGGAAAGTCATTACCAGAGGACTTTCATGCGGAGCATGGCCTTCGTGGCCATGGTGATGCTCCCCTTCCGAAAAATTCTCCTTGCCAAAGAAAACAACAAAGATCAAGCGAAATGTATAAAAAGCGGTTAACATCGCAGTCAAAACACCAATCATCCAAAAAATATGACCGGTCGGCCCTGACTGGAACGCATCCGACAAAATAAGATCCTTGGAATAAAATCCTGCAAAAGGAGGAATACCTGAAAGAGCAAGAGATCCGATTAGCATGGTTGAAAAAGTTATCTTCATTGCACGGGACAAGCCTCCCATCCGGAAGATATCCTGCTCCCCTGACATTGAATGGATAACTGAGCCCGCTCCAAGAAAAAGCAACGCTTTAAAAAACCCATGCGTCAGCAAATGAAATATTCCGGCGCCATAAGCTCCCACACCGCAAGCCATGACCATATAGCCAAGCTGACTCATTGTTGAATATGCAACTATTTTCTTGATATCCCTTTGAGTTAATGCAATCGTTGCAGCCACAATAGCGGTTAAAGCTCCAGTCCAGGCAACGACAGACATCGCAATAGAAGATGCATTATAAATAGGGTTAAGACGGACAATCATGAAAATACCGGCGGTAACCATCGTCGCAGCATGAATTAAAGCCGAAATGGGGGTTGGACCTTCCATGGCATCTGGCAACCAGGGATGAAGGGGCAATTGGGCAGACTTGCCGACAGCCCCAACAAATAACAACAATGCAATAACAGTGATGACTGAATACTGGGTCGTACCGTTAAAGGCGCTCCAGAAGTTAATTGTGTCATGGATATGAGCCGGTAACTTCTGAAAAATTTCGCTATAGTTTAGAGTTCCAAAAACGACGTATACCAGCAGTATCCCAAGCATAAAGCCAAAGTCACCGATCCTGTTCATGATAAAAGCTTTATTGGCAGCAACCCAGGATGGCTTTCGTTCATACCAGTGAACAATAAGAATATAGGAACAAAATCCAACCGCTTCCCAGAATACAAAAAGCTCCAGAAGGTTGTCAGACATTAACAACATGATCATAGAAAAAGTGAATAAGGAAATGTATGCAAAAAAACGGTCGTAACCTGAATCATCCTTCATATATCCGGCTGTGTAGATGTGAACAAGAGTTGAGACCGTTGTCACCATAACAAGCATGATCGCCGTTAAATGATCCACCATGAGGGATATGGCAACATGGAGGGATCCCGAATCAATCCAGTCGAACAATTTGATATGGACTGCCGGACCATTCATTGTTTCCGAGAATGCTTTTAGGGATAGAACCCAGGACGCAATCATGAGAGGAACAGTGACAATATGCCCCTTGCCTTTAAAATAGGGCCAGAAAATTCCGGTGATCAAAAATCCGATCAAAGGAAGCAAGGGGATCAAAACATAAAAACTCATCAGCTCTCCCTTCGGACTACAGCTTCAAGATATTGAAGTCGTCAATGTTAACACTGCCTTTAAGCCGGAACAAAGAAATAATGATTCCCAACCCGATAGCGACCTCTGCGGCTGCCACAGTAATCACAAAAAAAACAAGGATTTGGGCATCAATAACATGCTGGTACTTGCTAAATGCTACAAAGTTGACATTGACAGCATTGAGCATTATTTCAATACAAAGGAGAACGACCAATGTATTACGACGAACAAGAACTCCAATAAGACCGATAAGAAAAAGAGCAGAACTTAATCCAACATACCAAGATAAAGGAACCATCTGACAACACTCCCCCTATTACAGGAACAATCAACTACCTGGGATTCAGTAAGGATTCTTCAGGCACCCAATATATGAATATCACCGGAACTTCAGCTTCCCTTTCGCCATGACAATCGCTCCGACAAGAGCAACAAGGAGAACGAGAGACGCGATCTCAAACGGAAACAGGTATTTTGTGTAAAGGACCATACCAATCATCTCCGTATTGCCAAGAGGCGGGACACCTGGATGGGGAACGGGAGGAATTTCGGGATAGAAATGGGTTCGGGAAATGAGGAAAGCAACTTCCAGTGCGGCGACAACAGCAGCAACAAAAACAACAGGTGCCTGCTTTTGTAAAACACGTCCCTGAGCTTGGACATTTAACAACATCACCACAAAAATATACAGAACAAGGATCGCTCCAGCGTAAACAAGCAACTGGACACCAGCAAGAAACTCCGCTTCCAATATGATATAAAGACCGGCTACATGAGCAAACATCGATAACAACGACATTGCTGAATATAACGGATTCTTAAAAATGACAACCATCAGGGCTGAAAGCAGGATTGCTCCTCCAAAATAAACAAAAGACAGTATTTCCATGCTTTGAATCAACCTCCTGATTTGACAGATGGAATCGGCGGGAAATGATATCGTCCCTCTTCTTTTCCGGAATTTTCTGCGTCCCACATGTTTTTGAATTTCAAATATTCAATCGAATCCTCTTCGCATTTATCACCGAGGGTCAGCAATTGTTCTTTCGAATAGATCAGACCTTCCCGGGTAAAGGAAGAATGAGCATACTCTTTGGTCATCGCTAATGCATTAACTGGACATGCGACCACACAAAATCCGCAAAAAATACATCTTGTAAAATCCAGGGTATACTCTTTTGCATAACGTCTGTCAGGAAATTCTGGATGAATGTCACCAACAACAGAAATTGCCTTTGCTGGACAGATTGCTTCACAAAGATCACATCCAACACATCGTTCCTGCTCGTTTTCGTATCTCCTTTGGACAATAAATCCCCTATAACCCGCGGGAAGTGTCAATTTTTCGTGCGGATACTGAAGTGTTACTGCTTTTTTAAACATATGTCGAAATGTCAGCTTGAGGCCAGACATAATTTCCCCAAACATGATCGTATTCAGAAATTTTTTAATTCCCATATGAGCTCCCTTCGACCCTTCGAGCAGAAATCTAATGACGAATCATATAAACAACAAAAGCTGTTACGATTACATTTGCAAACGACAGGGGAAGCATAACTTTCCAACCAAATTTCATTAGTTGATCATAACGCAAACGTGGCAAGGTTGCCCGAATCCAGAAGAAGAAAAACAAGAAAGAATAGACTTTCAGCATAAACCAGATAACGGGAGGGACAAAGTCGAGCATCGGCAATGGAGATCCCCATCCTCCCAGAAATAAAACAGTAGCGACACATGACACAACAATCATATTGGCATATTCAGCCAAGTAATAGAGAGAAAATCGCATTCCGGAATATTCGGTAAAAAAGCCGGCAACAAGCTCAGATTCCGCTTCAGGCAAATCGAACGGAGTTCTGTTTGTTTCAGCAATCCCTGAGATAAGATAAATAACAAAGGCAATGATCTGGGGGAAAATGTACCAGTGCCAGAAACCACCTTGTTGAGCTTTTTCAATCTGGACAAGGGACAGAGACCCACCCAAAATCAGAACGCCAATGATACTCATTCCTGCATTCAACTCATAACTGATCACCTGAGCGGCTGACCTTAAGGCACCCAAAATGGAATATTTGCTGTTGGAAGCCCATCCACCAAGCAGGATTCCATAAGCACCAATCGAAGAAAGGGCAAGGATATAAATCATTCCAATATTAATGTCGGTAAGGTAAGGATGTGTGGTAATCCCTCCAAAATGGAATGAATCTCTTCCAAAGGGAATCACGGCAAAAGATAGAATTGCGGGAACAAGAGAAATAATCGGAGCAATTTTAAAAATAGCCTTGTTTGCTTCCTGGGGGATAATATCCTCTTTGGAAACAAGCTTGATCCCATCTGCCAAAGGTTGAAGCAGACCCCATGGCCCCACCTCCATAGGCCCGAGCCTGTCCTGCATGAAACTGAGAACCTTTCTTTCCAGATAGGTCAAATAGGCAACCATCGTCAATACCACAAAAAGAACTCCGGCAATAACGACAACAGCAGCTAAAATATCATTCAGCAAAGGACTTCCTTTCCAAGAAAAAAGAAGAGACGAGTGTTGCTAAAAAATAAGCCCGCCGGGTTCCGGCAAGATGATGGTCAAACTACTCAATCTTTTTCAAGCTAACACGGGTCCGCAACATTGTTACCGTTGAACAGGGGCCAGAATATTTAAGCTCTCGGGGAAACAAGCCCAACAGATCAGGGGAATCAAAATGGTATGGCACCTGCAACTCATTCTCAGTCACACCAGAAGTCAGCTCAACCGGAAGAGTACAGGAACCGTAGGAATTTTCAATAAGTACCATTTCGTTCTTTTTGATCTTCAGTTTTTTGGCTGTCTGACGATTGATCCGCACCAGAGCAGATGACTCCATTTTCATGAGACTCGTGTCAAGAAGAGTCATCTTTCCTGAATGGAATAGTGATTTATTCAATGCAAAAACAAACTCTCCCTCTCCCGGAATGCTCTCAGGAAAAATGGGAGATAGGACACTCTTTGTTTTTTCGGACAGTCTACTGGCAACTGAATTTCTGTCCGCCTTGTGTGGAGGCTGGCTCACAACTTCTGGAAGGATCAAGTTTCCTGTCGGCCCCATAAAATGCTCTCCATTTCGAGTCGATGGAGAAAGATCTGGCATAAGAGTGAAAATTTCTTTAGAGACATCGCTTGTCAACCTTGACGATACGGGATGTCCCATACACTCGGAAAGACGAGAAACAATCTCCCCATCAGACAGGGATTCTCCCCAATAGGTCATTGCAGGATTAAGGGACTGAACAAAACCTTCAACACTGACAACATGTCCGGACCTTTCGTAAGACGATGCCGCAGGCAAAAGATAATGGGCCTGATCAGAAAGACTTGTCTGAAATAAATCAACAGAAACAAGCAAGTCCAGCTTGGACAAAATCTCCCTGACTCCAGACTGCGGGGAAAAATGGGATAGAGGATTTTCCCCGAATGAAATGAGCCCCTTGATCGCTCCAGAGTTAATGCCTTCGAGAATTTCCCTTAACCCGCCACCTTTTCCATAGGAAAGAGGCTCTCCCCATGTAGATTCCCATCTTTTCTTGTTATCGGAATCCTGGGAGTCGAGCAACCCCGGCAGCCATTCGTAAGTAGCCCCCATCATCAGAACACCGAGATCATTTCCAGTCTCTGGAAGAGGAAGAATTCCGCACCCGTCCCGTTCAATCCATCCAAGGGCATGGCTCATGCGGATCAGGCTCTCCATCGCGTCATAAGCAAATTGAAGTCGATGGAAGACCCTGCCCGTGATGATCACGGCGGTCTGAGCCTCCCGGAGATCCTGTACAAGCCTCGTATAGGCTTGTGGATCAACATTGAACGATTTAAAGAGTTCCTCTTTTCTTGAGAGAAATTCAGGATGCCTTCCAGATTCCTGACAGGAAATCTCTTCGGACAAGACCCAGGAAAATAACCCTTCACCACCAGGCAACACTCGAATATGGTCTTTAGCCCGAGCAGTGATCGATACGGACTCAGACCCGACATAATACATACGGGCTTTTTCCTTCCTGATGGCTCTCTTCAGGAAAAGCCCCGTAATATTGGACTCTGCGGTTGGGTCAGCACCAATGACCAGAATGACTTTTGCTTTCAGGAGATCCTGATGGTCAACCATTGGTCTCAAGGTACCCGTAGACTTGGCGATTGGAAAAGCGGCATTCATGAACCCATATCGGGCTCCTGAATCAATGTAGTTCGATCGCAATACCCGGCGGGTAAATCCCTGGATCAAATAGGCATCTTCCATCGGGATTCTTGGTGAAACAAGGGTAGCTATACGGTCTGGTCCTGTACTAACAATTGCGCGGAGCTTTTCAGATAGTTCCGGTATTAAAAAATCCCATTCAGTTGGTACCAGACGGGAAAAAGACCTTGCATAAGGCTTGTTTAGTCGTTCGGTAGACTGGACATGAGAAAAACCAAACCGGCCTATTGCACAGATAGACCCTTCATTCGGGCCTTCTCCTTCGGATGAGGTAACCCGGATGATGGCTTCCTTCTCGGTCTCAACATTCATCTGGCAACCAGAGGAACAATAAGTGCAAGTCGTCTTTGTCTTCTCCAACTGCCACGGACGGTATTGATAACGAACGAACTTGTCAGTAATGGCTCCTGTTGGGCAAACCTCCAGACAATCCCCGCAAAACTCACAATCCAGTTTTTTTCCAAGAGGAGGACCTATCACCGTGTCAAAACCCCGGTTAATAAATCCAATGGCATGAACATCCTGGACTTCATCACAGATCCTTACGCACTTTCCGCAGAGAATACAGCGATTCGAGTTAAAAACCAGTACATCGCTCTTTATATCTTCAACTTCATCATTTCTGTGGGATTCAAAACGGGAATCACTTGCGCCATAAGAAAATGACATATTCTGAAGAGGACATTCTCCCCCACAGTCACAAACAGGGCAATCCAGCGGATGATGGAGAAGCAGAAGCTCAAGATTTGTCTTTCTGGCATCAGCAACTTTCGCTGATTCGGTGAGAATACGCATCCCTTCAGAAACAGGAGTCACACATGACATGACAACCCGCTTGGAGTCTTCCAGTTCGACTGCACAAATTCGGCACGAACCGGCTGGATCCATTCTGGGATGGTAACAAAAAGTAGGAATAGAAATTCCCGCTTTTTCCGCAGCCTTCAATATTGTTGAAGTTGAGTCAACCTCAACTTCAACCCCATTCACAAATACTTTAACCATCACTGAGAACTCCCCCGGAAGGCTTTTCGCCCTAAATAATAGCCCTGAATTTGCAGGCATCGACACAAGCCTTGCAGCGAATGCATGTCGTGAGGTCAATATGAGCAACTTCACCCTTTTCCCACGTCACCGATCCGGATGGACACACTGGTTCACAAAGCCCACAGGTTGTACAATCTTCTTCAATGACAACATATTTAATGAGGTCGTTGCAGACGGTACCGGGACAACGTTTATCACGAATATGCGCTTCGTATTCATCCCTGAAGTATCGAATGGTAGAGAGCACCGGATTGGGGGCCGCTCCACCAAGGCCGCAAAGAGAGTTGGACTTGATATACATCGAAAGTCGGACCAGTTCGTCGAGATCCCCTTCCTGTCCCTTTCCTTCGGTAATTCTGGTCAGGATATCCAGCATGATCTTGGAACCGACCCTGCAGGGAGTGCATTCCCCGCAAGACTCATCCTGCGTAAATTTCAAAAAGAACTTCGCTGTATCAACAATACAAGCCGCTTCATCCATAATCACAATGCCACCAGAGCCCATGATCGCACCGGCTGAAACAACATTTTCGAAATCAACAGGAGTGTCAAGCCCGCTTGTCGGAATACATCCCCCTGATGGACCACCCAGCTGTGCGGCTTTGAACGGGATTTTCTTTTCGACCATTCCACCACCAATCGAGAAAACGATTTCTCTCAGTGGCGTTCCTGCGGGAACTTCAATCAGGCCCGTATTTTTAATCGACCCTGTCAGAGCGAATGTTTTGGTCCCCTTGGTCTTTTCACTTCCATAAGAGGCATACCAATCGCCGCCGCCAAGAATAATGTGGCCGATATTTGCCAATGTCTCGACATTATTGATAACCGAAGGCTTCCCCCACACCCCTTTCTGGGCAGGAAACGGAGGCTTGGGCCAAGGCATTCCCCGCTCTCCCATCAAGGAGGCGAGAAGTGCTGTCTCTTCACCACAAACGTAGGCACCGGCTCCTTCCTTAATTTCAAGATCGAAGGACAGGTCGGATCCCAGAATATTATTCCCAAGAAAATTTCTTTCTCTTGCATCGTTGATCGCTTTCTGCAATCGCTTGATCGCAAGGGGATATTCTGCCCGACAATAAATATAACCTTTTTTGGCATGACCAACCGCAAACGAAGCGAGGATCATACCTTCTATAACCGAATGAGGATCGCCTTCCAGGACAGAACGATCCATAAACGCACCGGGATCACCTTCATCTGCATTACAAACAACGTATTTCTCGGGACCGGGAGATTTACGGGTCAGATTCCACTTCACACCGGTAGGGAATCCGCCGCCACCCCTTCCACGAAGACCTGATTTTGTTACCTCATCAATAACCTGCTCAGGAGTCATGGATGAAAGGACTTTTTTTAAAGCCTCATATCCATCCATGGCGATATAATCGTCAATGCTTAACGGATCGATCATTCCGCAACGCTTGGAAACAATCTTCACCTGTCCCTTGAAAAAGGGAATTTCCTGCATCAGTGGAAGTCCGACAAAAGCTTCTGCGCCAGGAATGACAATCTGACAAACCGCATATTTTTTTGCAAATTCATTTTTATTGAAATGCGCATCAAGGATTTGCGTCAGGGTATTTGGCTTGACATTGCGGTAAGAAACCCTATTTTTGCCCGGCATCGTAATATCGACAAGAGGCTCATTGTGACACATCCCGATACACCCAGTCGGTACAACCTTTACCGCCAGATTTCTGGAAGCCACTTCCTTTAAAATCAGTTCATGTAAAGCCTTCGCCCCTGATGCCAAACCACATGTGGCCATTCCAATATGAATGACCGGCAGGGATGAATGCGCTTCCAGATGTAGAGAAGAATCTTCAAGCACCTCGGTTAACATGGCATTCCTACCCTCTCTCCCTGAAAAATACAGGGGTCAGATTGAACATATATTTTTATTTTTCGTTGGCATTCATTTTTTCAGTTTTCAGCAAAAAATATTTCTACCAGCTTAATTAAAAAATATTCAATACTGATTAAGCTGGTTCTGATGCTGACAGATGCTCGGATTCCAGATCCTTTATTAAACCAAGCATCTTATCAGGAGAAAGCTTTCCGTATGCAGTATCGGTCACCATAGCCATAGGAGCCAAAGCGCACGACCCCAAACAGGAAACGGGTTCCAAGGTAAAAAGCATATCTTCGGTATTCTCTCCTGGTTCGATCTTGAGCTCCTCTTTGACCTTGTCCACCAGAAGACCCGCACCTCTTACATGGCACGCTGTACCAACACATATTTTGAGAACATACTTGCCTCTTGGCTCCCTGTAGAACTGGGAGTAGAAAGTCAACACTCCATACATTTTGCTTTTGGGAATCTCCAGGTACTCCCCTATCATATCAAGCGCATCAGCAGGAACGTACCCGTATTTTTCTTGGATTCGCTGCAGAATCTGGACGACAGTACCTTCCCTGTTTCCAAACTCGTCGCACAGATTCTCAATAAAATCCTGATCAACTTCTATATGTTTTGTCTGGCTCATGTTCGAACCCTCAACTAGGGGAATTCTCTCTCCCGAATTCATTTTCCGGAAACAAAAAACTTCTCCGGTCTTGTCAGGAATATAAAAAACTTATTATCAGAGAACCTGATAACCTCGGATCCTGACGATCCGATTTCGATAAAGTCTAGCGATCACATTCTCCCATCACGATATCAAGAGTTCCGAATATCGTAACAATATCTGCAACCATATACCCCTTCGCCATATGATCCAGTGCACCGATATGGATAAATGACGGGGCACGGATTTTCATCCGGTAGGGCTTTCCTGAACCATCGCTGACGATATAGAAGCCCAACTCACCTTTTGGAGTTTCAGTTCCGCAATAGGTATCACCAGGAGGAACCTTGAATCCTTGCACAACCAGAAGGAAGTGATGGATTAAAGTCTCCATGTTATGCATCACCTTTCCCTTATCGGGAAAAGTGATCTTATGATCTTCCGTCAAGATCCTGCCCGGGGGCAGCTTATCAAGACATTGCCTGATGATTTTTGAGCTTTCGCGCATTTCTTCGATACGAATCCAGTAACGATCATACACATCGCCATTTATTCCAACCGGGACATTCCAATCGATCTGATCATACACCCCATAAGGCTCGTATTTCCTCAGGTCATAATCAACGCCAGAACCGCGGAGGCTTGGCCCCGACATGCCAAAGTTGACAGCATCCTCTCCGGTAATAACGGCTATGTTTTTCGTACGGGCAAGCCATATTCTGTTGGTTTCAAGAAGGATATTGTATTCTTTTATGTTTCCCTCAAAGGCGTCCAAAAACTTATAAAGCCTGTTAATGAACTCTTTCGGGAGATCCGCATCGACGCCACCAACCCTGTAATAATTGGAGGTCAGCCTTGCCCCGCAGATAATTTCAAACAAGTCGAGGAGTTCTTCTCTCTCCCGGAAGGTGTAGAAGAAAACGCTCATCGCACCGATATCTAATGCTTGCGTACCAAGCCAAAAGAGGTGATTAACGATCCTCTGAACTTCCGCCACAATCGTACGGATATATTCCGCTCGTTCCGGAATCTTGATTTCGAGCAATTTCTCTACTGCCCGAACAAATGCGTAGTTATTCGCCATGGCCGATACATAATCCAGACGATCTGTCATCGGGATAATCTGATTATATGTGCGATATTCGGCGATTTTTTCGGTTCCCCTGTGCAAATAACCCAGATCAGGAATAGAGCGCTTGATCCTCTCTCCATCAAGGTCAAGGAGCACACGAAGAACACCGTGCGTGCTTGGGTGCTGAGGCCCCATATTCAGAAGAAATTGATCCGTCTGGATGGTTGAGTCCAGATCATTCAAAACCGTTTGACGAAGAGAGGACAGAATAACTTCCCTGCGTCTGGTTTCTTCGATATGCTCAGCTACCTTGTCCACTACTTTTTCCTGCTCCAAGGGTCGACACTCCCCTATCCATATTTGTTAAACCATGACATGGAGTTTTCCAGAAGCTTTCCTGAAGCTAGCCCATATCATCAAAAGCAAATTAGTCTTTAGCAGCAATCTTTCGATTATCCTTTGAGATACGCTGCATTTTGGGAACGAATGACATATCATCGCGCCAACCCTTTCCGATCAAGGGAAAATCCTTTCGGAGAGGATAGCCTTCATCATAATCATCTGGCATCAGGATGCGTCTAAGATCGGGATGGCCTCGGAACTGAATTCCCATCATATCGTAGACCTCCCGTTCCATAAACTCGGCGCCTTTCCATATTCCAACAACCGAATCGACCACCGGGCTAAGCTCTGACACACGCTGCTTGACCATGATCCGATGTTTTCTCGACAGGGAGTAAAGGATGACAACAACTTCAAATCGCTCTGACTCCTTGGGATAGTCAACGGAGACCACATCCACAATGTAGTCATAAGCATAACGGACATCCTCATGAAGAGAGTGAAACACGGGAAGGGCACCATCCGGCTTCAGATAAATCGTGAGATCTCCCAAAGCCTCACGGGACCCAAGAAAAACTTCTGGCCACTCCCTTGAAATAGCTTCAGCGACTGGATGCATCTCCTAGACCCTTTCCGACCTGGTCGCCCCTACGGGAAAGCTTCCAGGAAATACAGGACGATCTTTCATAATCTTTTCCTGAAGTTTAAAGAGACCATCCAGAAGTGCTTCGGGTCTGGGGGGGCAGCCTGGAATATAGACATCAACAGGAATCAGTCTATCCACACCCTGAACAACACTATAACTGTCATAGATATTTCCAGAAGTCGCACAGGACCCCATGGCAATCACATATCTGGGCTCTGGCATCTGATCATAAATCCTTCGAACAACAGGAGCCATCTTTCTTGTCAGCGTTCCAGCAACAATCATCAGATCAGACTGCCTTGGAGAAGCTCTGAAAACACCTGCTCCGAATCGGTCGATATCAAATCGGGAAGCCACTACACCGATCATCTCGATCGCACAGCAGGCCAGTCCAAATGTCATCGGCCAAATAGCCGACTTCCTGGACCAGTTGATGACTTCGTTGACTGCATCCTGCAAACGCATTGTAACAACAGAAAGTTCACCGTCTTTCTCATGATTCATTCCCATTCCAAAGCTCCTTTGCGCCATGCATAGGCATATCCGACCAACAATATAAAAATAAAGATCATCATTTCAACCAAACCAAACAAGCCGAGTCGAGAAAAGTCAACGGCCCATGGATAAAGAAAGACAACTTCAACGTCAAAAACCAAAAACAGCATTGCAATCACATAATACCTTACGGATATTCTCTCTCGGGCGTCATTGATTGGCGGAACACCGCATTCATAAGGAGAATCTTTTTCCTTATAAGGGTTTTTCGGTCGAATCAGTCGCCCGACAGTGATAGAAACAGCTCCAAAACCGATAGCAACAAGAAGGAAGAGCAAGATAGGGATATAGTGCTCCGGATTTGAAACAGAAAACATCCGAATTCTCCAATAGCATCTTTAAGGAGTGAGTAGTGCCAAAAAGCAAGCACCGGTTTTAGGGAAAAGGTTCCCCATTGTATTGACCAAGACCGAGTCTTGTCAATATTTGACAGACCATTCTTGACAAAAAGGCGAATGAATAGTGATGACAGTACAAATCAGTTTGTCTTTACTTTATAACATACATTGGCTCCGAGATATACTCCGGAGCCATTTCAGGCGCCTTAACTATTGTTAAATAAATCTTTTAAGAACCTGAGTTTACCAGGAAGCAGGGATCGGCTCACTGCCCATGACACTTCTTATATTTTTTTCCACTTCCGCATGGGCATAGGTCATTACGCCCTACTTTAGGCTCTCGCAAATCGACTTCGGACGGAGAGGCCATAGGAGCTCCCCATGGAAGGAATCCCTCCTCCATTTGGGGAGGTGCCCCGAATGAAACGGTGTCGCCAGATGATGCCACAGGCATCATGCCGGACTCTTCCAATGGGTGCATATACTGCAAATTATCCAGATCAGGATACTCCGGAAATCTGGCGTCCTCCTCCATCCTGCTGGCACTTCCAACGAGGAGAACAACCGATTCTTCCACATTCGCAATAAAGTTCTCGAAAAGGTCAAAGCCTTCTCTCCTGTATTCAACAAGCGGATCCTTCTGTCCATACCCCCTGAGTCCGATACCTTCCTTGAGGTGATCCATGTTTAACAGGTGCTCTTTCCAGAGTGAGTCCAAATTCTGAAGGATAAAATATCTGACGATCGACCAAAAGGCTTCCGTTCCAAAAAGAGCTTCTTTTTCTTTAAAAAAGCTTCGGTGTTTTTCGAAAAGATCATCTCTCAGTGCATCGATGCCCATATCCTTTAATGATTCAGGCTCGATTGCCATCCCTGTTTTTTCCTGAACCCCTTCGCATAAACCAGTCAAATCCCATGTTTCCGGATATTGATCCTCTGGGGCAAAAATGAGAAGAAGTTTTTCGATAATAGCTTCAGACCATTCAAAAAGCCTCTCAGAAAGATCTTCACCTTTTAAGGTTTTTCTGCGCATCTCATAAAAGATGAGTCTTTGCTGATTCATCACATCATCGTACTCAATAAGCTGTTTTCGAATATCGAAATGGTAGTTTTCTACCTTTTTCTGAGCGTTCTCGATCGCCTTACTGACAAAACCGTGTTCAATGGGGACACCGTCCTCAACCCCCATCCTCTCCATAAGTCCCTTTATGCGCTCTGCTCCAAATATCCTGAGGAGATCGTCCTCAAGCGACAAATAGAACCGGGAAGAGCCAGGATCACCCTGCCTGCCTGATCGCCCTCTCAACTGATTATCGATACGCCGGCTTTCATGACGTTCGGTTCCAATAATATGAAGACCTCCCGCAGCCGTAACCGAATCCTTTTCAGATCGAAGACTTTTATCAAGTTCTTCGTGAAGTGCGCTCATCTCATCTTCCGTCAAGGTCTTTCCTGATTTCTCCAGATCTGAAACCCGGGCTTTCAGTAAAAACTCTGAGTTTCCGCCCAAAAGAATATCAGTCCCCCGACCAGCCATATTTGTTGCAATGGTCACCATTCCAAGCCGACCGGCCTGAGCAACAATTTCGGCTTCCAGTTCATGAAACTTTGCATTCAGGACATTGTGGGGAATATTGGCTGCTCTTAGAAGTGAGGCCAGGTGCTCTGATTTTTCAATCGATACGGTTCCAACAAGAATAGGCTGTCCTGTCTGGTGCCTGGATGAAATATCCTCAATAATCGCATTGTTTTTTTCCCGGTTGGTGCGATAGATCTGATCCGGAAGATCCAGACGGATCATCTTTCTATTTGTTGGAACAACAACAACATCAAGACCATAGATCTTGTGAAACTCGGTAGCCTCGGTATCGGCGGTTCCTGTCATCCCGGAAAGCTTTTCGTACATTCGAAAAAAGTTTTGGAAAGTCACCGTTGCCAAGGTCTGATTTTCCATCTGAATGGCTACTTTTTCCTTCGCTTCCACTGCCTGATGAAGCCCCTCACCCCATCGTCGGCCAGGCATCAGGCGACCTGTAAACTCATCAACAATAATCACTTCTCCGTTTTTCACCACATACTCGACATCCCGACGGTAGACATGATATGCCTTCAATGCTTGGAGAACATGATGGAACCAGGAAATATTATTAACATCGTAAAGGTTATGGATACCAAGCAACTCCTCAACAGAGTTGTTCCCTTCATCAGTCAGTGTGGCGGACTTTAGTTTCTCGTCAACCTTGAAGTGAAGATCCTTTTTTAAATGTTTCATAATTCGGTCAACCTTGACATACATATCCGTAGACTCTTCAGCCTGGCCGGAAATAATGAGAGGAGTCCGAGCCTCATCGATCAGAATACTGTCAACTTCATCCACAATGGCATAATGAAGTTGACGCTGAACAAACTGCTCAATGTCATACTTCATGTTATCCCGGAGATAATCAAACCCAAACTCATTGTTTGTGCCATAAGTAACATCTGCGGCATAGGCAGCTTTCCGATCATCATCCTCAAGATCATGCTGGACAATTCCTGTTGTCAGCCCCAGGAAATGATAAAGATGTCCCATCCACTCAGAGTCTCTCTTCGCCAGATAATCATTGACGGTAATAACATGGACTCCTTTGCCCTCGAGCGCATTGAGATAAACCGGAAGAGTCGCAACAAGCGTCTTACCTTCTCCGGTTTTCATTTCTGCAATTTTTCCCTCATGAAGGACAATTCCACCGATCAGCTGGGAGTCAAAGTGACGCATTCCAAAAACTCTTTTTCCGGACTCACGGACAACGGCAAACGCTTCAGGAAGCAGATCATCCGTTGTTTCACCCGCAGCTATTCTCTTCTTGAAAAGCTCGCTTTGCCCCCGAAGTTCATCATCAGACATTTTGGAAATTGTTGCCTCAAGGGCATTGATCGAATCGACGATACGATATATCCGCTTCAATTCTCTCTGATTTCGAGTCGGAAAAATGGACGATAGCAAATCTTTAAACATCAGCACTCCTAATGTGGAAGGGAAACACAATCATTCAACGAGACGCTTCACTTGCCAAAAACTCTACAGGATCAATCGGCTTTCCATACTTTCTGAGCTCAAAGTGGAGATGTGGACCATTTGTCATTCCCGAAAGGCCAACGGTACCGATAATATTCCCTCGGAGAATCATCTCACCTTCACTAACTTCGACTTTGCCAAGGTGAGCATAGATAGACGTCAAACCCAAACCATGAAACAACATGACAAATCGCCCATAGTCCGAGGCAAATCCTGTCTGGACGACAAGACCATCAGCGGGGGCTTTAACCAAGGTGCCAACTTTTTGTGCAATATCAATTCCCGGATGAAACTCTTCCCCTGTGCCCAGAAGACTCTTTCTGTTTCCGAAAGGAGAAGTAATCCAACCCTTGAGAGGCATCTGCCATTGCCCCTGGATTTCCAAATGGCTCCAGCCGATCTTCTTCCTCACAACGACTGAGGACTCTTCAGAGCTTTTCGTATTGGCCGTTCTACCCGGATAAGCTGACTCCCGAAGGTCTTCGGATGATGTCGTTTGATCGGCCTTCCCGGAACTTTCTGACTGGGAACTCTGGGAAGGGTTTCCCGTATTGGACCCCTCCGTCATCTTCGATATTTGACCATCGAGCAGATTAACCTGGGAGAGCTCCGCTTCCAACTGCTCAAGCTTCTTTCGATAATCATCGAGGTGCATTTTTTGTGTTTGGGTTTCAAGAATCAGGTTTCTATAAAAAACAAACTTCTTGGCTTCGACAACATAAAAGAAAATCATTGCCCCGATTCCAAACAAAAAAAGAACGAATCCGACAATCACAAGATGAAACATCCAACGGGGCAGTGTCCACTGGATGGATTTCTCAGTTGCACCCGGAAGGATGGTGATGGTGACGGTTCGCGACATTTTTGCCATTATGTTTCTCCGGATTCGTCGGGGTGAAAATGAGAAGATGAAACAGATTCCGCCACCCAGTCCAGATACTCCGGCAATCCTCCATCAATAGACTGGAAAATGATTTCCGGAATCTCGTACGGGTGATTCTCCTTGACCTTTGAGATCAGCTTCTGCTCACATTCTGTCGAGGTCTTTAAAAGGATCATGACCTCAGCCCCCCTTACAACCTCTCCTTTCCACTTATAAATGGAAAGCCCGGGAGCAAAGACATGGCCACAGGCCGCGAGTCCCTCCGCAATCAGAATCTCTACAAGGTTGCAGGCACCATCCCTGTCCGGGTGAGAGATCCATACCGAGGAGAGACTCATTTTGGATGACCTCTAAAATAATCCAGAGTTTTCCTTAACCCCTCGGAAAGGCTCACGGCAGCCATCCAGTCCCATTCCGAACTGTTCCTGTTTGTCGTGAGAACTCTTGTTCGCCCAACAGGATCGAATCCACCCTCATATTCAAGAGGAACATCTCGCCCTGAAAGGAATCTCAATTGGGTAAAGACCTCTCTCTCTGTTCCAGCTTCGTAACCGGAAACATGGACAACACCCCTGACCTTCTCCGTCATGATCGAGGTAATGGCGCTCACGGCATCATCAATATAGAGATAGTCCCTGTATTTCAAACCATTGTTCTTAAGGCGCATCGACCAGTACGGATAACCGTCCAGGACAAATCTGGCCGCTCTGGCAATAAAACCTCCTTCGGAGGCCTGACGCATTCCCGGTCCATAGACGGGAGGAAGTCTCACGATCGAAAAAGGAACCCCTTGCTCCCCCAGACGATATTGAAGATAGCGTTCTGCCAAAAGGTGAGTTGCTCCGTAAGGATTCTGAGGATTGACTGAAGTATCCTCATCTTTGGGTTCCTGGGCATCTCCCGAAAGAACTTCACCTGTGCTGATAAGGATAACGGATTCAATGGGAAGGTCGCTGATCGTCTCTGTCAGTCGGAGAACCGGCAGAACCGTTCTTTCCAGATCTTTTTCAGGTTGATCAACCGACATGGCAGGGTCGGACTGACCTGCAACATGAATGTATACCGCAGGTGACTTGCCATCAATGTAGCGCTTGAGCGCTTTGGGTTGGGAAAGATCCGCCTTTTCAAAGGTCAACCGTTTCTGAAGGAGAAGAGGTGGCAATCCACTCCTAAGATCATCGATAGCAAGAACATCCATTCCTAAAGACGCAAACTCCCTCGACAGGGCTCCACCAATAAACCCCGCACCACCTCCGATGATTAGCTTCAATGCTGAAAACGCCTTTCCTTTGAGATTAAAGAGACATTCCCCTCATCGGGAAGGGTTTCTGGAAAGGAAGAGGAGATATTCCTGATTGCCTTTTCTCCCCTGAATCAGAGAAGGAAAACTCCCTTTTACATTCCACCCCGATTCCGAGGCAAAAAGAAAAAAATCAGCGATCAAACTTCGCTGTAACAAAGGATCCCTGACCACTCCACCACGACCGACCTGGCGGGGAGCTGCTTCAAACTGGGGTTTGAACAGCGGAAGGAAAATACCTCCATTCCTCAGCAAATGCTCCACGGTCGGAAGAATTTTCCGAAGAGAAATGAATGAAAGATCTGCCACAACACCATCAACTGGCCATGACGGAATCCAAGGGCCAAGATGGCGAACATTTACACGATCGATACATGACACCCTTGTGTCCGAAAGAAGCGAAGCAGCCAGTTGCCCCCGACCAACATCGACAGCCAGAACCCGACTGGCACCTTTCCTGAGCAAGCAATCCGTAAATCCCCCGGTTGATGCACCAAGATCAACATAAGAGCATCCCTCTGGAGAAATCCCGAAGAAATCCAAGGCACCAAGAAGCTTTTCGCCTCCCCTCCCCACAAAAGGGAGAGGAGCTGATTCAGATGGAAGCAGGGATACGTCGTCAAACCTGGCTTGATCGGATGGGTTTTTTTTAACGATCCCCCTGACACTGACCCGGCCACTTTCGATCAGGAGCAAAGCACCCGCCCGGGAAGCTGCCCATCCTTTCTGGACGACGAGAGAATCCAGCCGTCTGATGTTCCCCAATGATACCTCTGTCTTTCAGGAAATCAATGACTTCCGGAAATCCATGTTCTGACTTTTTCTGCTACCTTTTCAGCAGTCAATCCAACATGATCCCGCAAGAATTTGATCC
>DAHWBS010000013.1 GCA_027323445.1 Leptospirillum sp. | reverse complement strand
ATGCTGCCAAAGTCCGCCCACTGTTTAGAGCGTGAATTCTGATTAACTTTGAGGAGAGAGATATGTTGGGAAATTTATTGCAGGGCTTCCGTAAAAACTTCTTTTTTCGGGTGTCTGTCTGCCTGTTGATCGTACTTTGGGGAACCGGATTCCTTTCGACTGTACAGGCCGCTGAAAAAACTCTTCTTTCCGATATTCTGATTCTCGACAATGGAGACCGGCTGACCGGTCAATTCGAGCGGATGGATGGAACGACCTTGTTCTTCAAGAGCGATGGTCTGGGTGAAGTCAAGGCCTCCTGAAGCAAGGTCAGGGAGCTCCAGACAAAAAGAATTTTTTCCGTCATAACCGTTCAGAATAAAAAAACGAAGGACCTCTCGAAATCTCCGGCTCCAGCGGGACGAATCGATGTTGCAGACAATATTCTGGTTATCCATACGAAAACGGGCGAACAGCGTATTCCCGTCAAGGACGTCGACTTTATTGTCGACAAGGCCACCTACGATTCTAATATTTCCACGCAGGGGTTTTTGCATGGCTGGAGCGGATCAATCACCGCTGGCGGGAGTATTGTCCAGGCGACTCAAACAATCAACACATACAACACGGGGATCTCTCTTGTCCGTTCCGTTCCGAAAGCTCCCTGGCTAAATACCAGTGACCGGACCATACTGGACTTCAATAGCACTTACGGAAGCATCTCCCAGCCGAATACCCCGACCATCGAAACAAGTATTTACCATGGGGATGCGGAACAGGATAAGTACCTTTCCCAGAATTTTTATCTTTTGGGGCAGGCCATCATTGACCACAATTCCACGCAAGGGTTGAATCTGCAACAAGTTTACGGAGGTGGATTAGGGTACACGGTATTTAAGTACCCCAATCAGCAACTCAATATCACCCTTACAGTCGATTACACGAAACAGGAATTCCTGATCGCAAGCTCGAACAAAAATCTCGTGGGAAATACCATCGGAGAAACATACTTCTACAAATTCACTCCTGGAATGATCTGGAATGAAAGTTTCTATGTCATGCCAGAATGGAATGACATGAACGCCTATTCCGGCAATTTGACGACTGGACTCGTCATCCCCATGTTCCATAAGCTGGGATTTTCTATCCAGGTTATCGACAGTTACCTGAACGATCCCATGCCGGGGTTCGATCGAAATTCTTTGCAGATCAATGCCGGAATTACCTATTCTCTAGGGTAATCTGGAAAAAAACGACATCCACAGCCCCATGCCGTATAGCCCCGGTAGAGGTTCAACAGGGCTATCGGGTCTGGTTTTAAGGCTTTTTATGTCTTCAATACTCATAAGAGTTGCTTGCTTCGAGTTTGAACGGAAGAACGGTTTGTCGTACCATGAAGTCGCCCCTTTCGTTTTATCCTTCGGGTGGGTAAATGTTTGTTTTCGGTGACGTCCATTTTACGAGAAACGACAAGGGATTTATGGTTTTTCCCCTCACTCTTTTTCATTTGATCGCGATTCTTGGGAAGAGGCTGGTTGTTGCGATGTGCCGGATCTTTTGGTAGAATGCCGATCTTGTTTCCGTTTTATGTGCCGAAGTGGTGGAATGGTAGACACGCACGTTTGAGGGGCGTGTGGCGAAAGCCGTACGGGTTCGACTCCCGTCTTCGGCACCAATTGATTAGGTGTCATCCGTTTCTGCTTTATTGATTTCAGTTATTCCGGTTTCTTTATTCTTCTTGTTTTCCTGGATCAGGTAACACCCATTCCTTTTATTTCCTGCCTCTTTATTCCCGATTTTTTTCAGTCCATAAGCTGGCCCGTTCGCCATCTCCTGACCCTTTTTCGAAAAATCGTTTTGAGAAGGGATCCGATGGGGCTCTATGGTTCGGGTATCATCTTGATAAATCCGGTTGGGCATTCATGGGCGCAGATGCCGCATCCCTTGCAGAATCCATAGTCCAGAACATAGCTTCCGGCTTCCTTCCCTGTTGTTTTGAGGACCGCATTGTCGGGGCAAAGTGTCCAGCAGTTGTCGCACTGAAGACAGGCCCCGCAGGACAGACATCTGAGGGCTTCTTTTCGGGCAAGATCTTCGGGAAAGCCCTCCAGCTCATCCGCCCAGGAAAGGGATTTCCCGGGCAAGGGAGGCTTTTCCATGGGAGCCACCGGTTCAAAGTAATGAAGGTTCAGCTTCTCGAAAGAGATTGGTTCTGGCGACTCCAGAACGGGAGGAAGGAGAGCCTTTGAGAGGAAAAATCCATGGCCAATGCGGCCCGGCGGGCACTTCCAATGGCATGGCTGACTGTTCCACCTCCCGGACAGGCATCGCCTGCAGAGAAAGTGCAACGGGAGCCAGTCACAAATCCATTGCCATCAACAGTCAGATGAGAACCAGCATGAAGAATGGTTTCGATTCCCTCTGGCGACAGGATCTGTCCCACGGCAGGTATAATCTGGTCGGCCATCAGGATGGATTCTGTTCCTTCAAAGGATTCCCGGCGGGGCAATCGGTGGCTCTTCCGGGCATGGACGATCTCCACTCCGATCACCCGCTCATCTTGAAGAACCAGGCGACTCACTGCCCTGTTGGGATGGATTATGACGCCTTCTTCCATGGCATTGGCGATTTCCTGGGGGTTTGCGGGCATCCGGTCTGTTTGTGACTGTTCATGAGCGGGCAGGGATTCCTCCGTAATGATGTGAACGGATTCGCTACCGGTCCTTAGAAGAACTCGTGCCAGATCGAGTGCCGTATTTCCGCCCCCAACGATGATGACTTTTTTCCAGTGGGGGATCTGCCCGATATTCTGATATTCCTTTAAAAGTTCCAGACCATGGCGCATGTTGCCTGGTGTTGTTCCCCTCACGTCAAAGTTCCGGCTCTTTTGAGCTCCTGGTCCGAGAAAGCATGCGCCGTAATCCTCTTCAAGCTCTTCCAGGGAAAAATCCCGTCCCAGTCGCTGGTTGGGTCGGAAAAGAACACCTGTGGACAAAAGACGGCTGATTTCATTTTCAAGAACTTTTTTGTCGAGCCTGTAGGAAGGAATAGCGCTGCGGCATGTTCCGCCGGCTTCGGAAAGAGCCTCGAAGAGAGTGACCCGATAGCCTCTTTTTCTGAGCTGATAGGAGGCGGACAGGCCAGAAGGGCCCGCTCCGACAACAGCAACAGGGGGAAGGCTGTCATCAAGTGGAGATACAGGAATTGTCCAGCCCCTCTCGATGGCGAGATCTCCGAGAGTTCTTTCCACATGGTGGATGCCAACAGCATTGTCATAGGCTCCTCTATGGCAAGACGACTCGCAGGGATGGGGGCAGACCCTTCCTGAAACGGCGGGGAGGGGGTTGGTCTGGATCAGTTTTTCCCAAGCGGACCTGGCATCTCCCGAAGCCATGAGCCCAAGCCAGGAGGAGATATCTTCATGGGCAGGGCAGGCAAAGTGGCAAGGTGCATCTGATGGGGTGTAGACCGGTCGCTGGCTTCTCCATGAGCCGGTGAAGTTTCCAAGAGAGGTCATGGGGGTGGCAAAGCTTCCGACTGGAATTTTCAAAACAATATCTTCATTTTCGTTTTTGTTCAGAGCCATCGCGTACCGCCTCTTCTGACAGTGTCTGCCGATTGGCTGTCTGGCCGGGAGGAGGTGTCTTCCGGATCCAAGAGCAGTCCATATCGTTCAATATTGAAGTCGCACAGTGCCTGGAGGTGGTTTCGTTCTTCTTCGGCCGTATCGGACTCTTCCAGAAGATGCCGAAACCTTTCCTGTGGCCTTATGTAGTCAATGACAGGGCGTTTTTTTCGGATGGGCATGATATTGACCAACTCTCCCCGCTCCATTTCCATCAGTGGAAAGAGTCCTGTTTCAACGGCAAGCCGGTCGATTTCGACAGACAGATGGCTTTCATGTCCCCACCCCAGAGGGCAAGGAGAATGAATAAGAATAAAAGTCGCTCCTTCTTCTCCGAGAGCTTTTCTGACCTTTGAGCGAAGATCAGACGGGTAGGCAATGGAGGCGGTTGCGGCATAAGGGATACGATGGGCCGCTATGATGGACAGCAGATCTTTTTTGTAATGTTTTTTTCCCTTGGATCGGGTTCCCAGGGGGGATGTCGTTGTCCACGCTCCGTGTGGAGTGGATCCTGAACGCTGGACGCCGGTATTCATATAGGCTTCATTGTCGAAGCAGACATAAAGGACCTGATGATTGCGTTCAATCATTCCCGACAGGGACTGGAATCCGATATCAAAAGTTCCCCCGTCTCCGGCAAAGGCCAGAACCCGAGTCGATCGTCCCTGAGCTCGCATGGCGGCTTCTATCCCGGATGCGACAGCGGCCGTATTTTCAAACAGCGAGTGTATCCACGGCGTTCTCCAGGCGGACTCAGGCCAGGTGGAGCTGAAGATTTCCAGACATCCGGTGGCGTTTGCGATGATGACATCAGGGCCGGCGGCTTCAAGGACCAGTCTGGCGGCCAAAGCCTGCCCACAACCCTGGCAGGCCCGATGTCCGGCCTCAAGACCTGTAAACCTGGGCTGTTGTTCGCGAAGAAGGCTTAGTGAAACGCTTTTTGGGGGGAGGTCTTCCATTATTTTTCCTCGGAATGGACTGTATTCACAGGTGAAGAGACCTCTTCAAGAATTCGGGAGGGCTCGATATCTGCAAAGAGAAATTCTGGAGTATCAGGATTTTTGGAAAGGTCGAGAAGGCGGCTGAGAAGAGACAGGGGAAGATCTCTTCCGCCGAGCCCAACAACGGCATTGATAATTCTCGGGGCGTTTTTTTGTCCAAAAAGGGCTGACCGGACTTCCATGCCGACAATTCCGCCGTCACTTCCGGTGGACAGTGATCGATCGAGAACAATCAGTGTTTTGAGTCCACGAACCGCTTCCTGAAGATCTTCTTTGGGAAACGGGCGGAAAGAGCGAAGCTTTAAAAGACGGATCTCATCTTTTTCCTCATGGGAGAAAAGGGCATCCGAAAGCGTGCCGAAAACAGATCCCATCAGCAGGATCCCTGTTTTTGCAGTGCTATCGCCTGTTACAGAAAGCAGTGCCCCCAAACGGCGTCCGGTTAGCTGGAAAAAGAGGTCATCTGTTTCATGGATGGTTTTTATGGCTTTTTTGAAAGCCTGATGGTTGACAGCCCGGGCTTCGGTAAAAAAGTCTGGAGAGACAAGGGTACCGACCGTAATGGGGTTTTGAGGGTCAAGTGTCCGGCGAAAGTGAAACGGCGGGAGAAACGCGTCAATTTCTTCCTGGCTTGGAATGTC
This sequence comes from Leptospirillum sp., assembly GCA_027323445.1. Classification (GTDB taxonomy): domain Bacteria; phylum Nitrospirota; class Leptospirillia; order Leptospirillales; family Leptospirillaceae; genus Leptospirillum. The sequence continues at coordinate 25,846 of DAHWBS010000013.1, read as the reverse complement.
GACCGGTTCGAGCGTATGGGTAAGGGTATAGCCATCGACACAGACCATCACCGGAATCTCAGTCTTCTCAGAGATGAAAAAGGCCTGAATGGTGGTATCCACCGCTTCCTGATTATTGGCACAATACAGCTGGATCCATCCGGCATCGCGGACAGACATTGAATCCTGATGGTCATTCCAGATCGAAAGAGGAGCGGAGACAGCCCGGTTTGCGACGGTCAGGACGGTGGGGATCCGGAGTCCCGCGATGTTGTAGAGAACTTCCGTCATGAGAAGAATTCCCTGGGAGGCGCTCGCGGTATAGGAGCGGGATCCGGCCGCTGAAGCGCCCATGACGACAGATGCGGCCGAAAATTCACTTTCCACACTGATATATTGAGCGGAAAGAGTTCCGTTTGCGATCAGCCTTGAAAGTCCTTCCACAATATGGGTCTGGGGGGTGATCGGATAAGCTGCCACGACCTGAGGACGGCACATGGCCACAGCCCTGGCAATAGCCTGGGATCCTTCAATCGCCTCAAGCATAAGTCTGACTCCTGGTATCTGAGGCCTGATCTACCCATGCGTTTTCTTCCACCTGTCTGGCCCCTTCCCTGACCAGAGACAGGTTGGCCTCAAGGACCTCTCCGGCGAATCGTCTGGCAAGGGCTTTTTCAAGACATGCTCCGGAAATGATCCCGGTGAGGGAAATAAAGGCTGAAACAAGGACTGTATTGGGAATAGGTTTTCCAAGATGGGCCAGGGAGATTTCTGTCGCACCGACAATGGCTATCCTGTGGTCTTCCCGAATGGAAAAGCCTCTTTTTGAAAGTTGGTTTTTGATTTCCGGGAGCGACTTTCTGGAGTTTGCGAGAATCCCTCCGGAAGCGTCAACTCCCAGAAGTGTTTCCCGGAGGAAAAGAAGGGAATCGTCGAGAATGATCAGGTAATCGGGAGAAAGAATCTGACAATGGCGGGCAAAAGGGATCTTGTTGATCCGGACGAATGCGCTGATTGGCGCGCCTCTCCTTTCCGCTCCGAAGCTTGGAAAAGCCTGAGCGTAAAGGCCACTTTCAAAAGCGGCCAGAGCAAGAAGGTAGGCGGCTGAAACAATTCCCTGACCACCCCTCCCATGTATTCGGATTTCAACCATTGGTGCTCCCCAGATGGCTTTATTGTTTCCAGCCCTGAATCAAACTGGTCCAGTTTGAAAAAAGGTTTGGACGATAAAAGTCCGCCTGTAAAGCTTACGCCCGGGTTTTATCAGTTGCAACGCCCCAATTGCCCGGAAAATTCGGGTGTTTCTAATGGGTTCCTGATTTTTTCCGGGCCAAAAGGTCATGTGCCAGAACCGCTATGGCTGTTGATAAAAGCCGGAATCGGGGGGGGTCCGATCTCGAGGTCAGGACGAGCGGGACAGAATCGCTGGAAACAACGATCCCTGCCAGTGTTGCCCCGGCAAAATATTCAAGATTTTTGACCAGAATATTTCCCGATACAAGATCGGGCACGACAAGAATATCGGCTATTCCGGCCACCGGGCTTTTGAGACCTTTTTCCCGGGAGGATTCCGCTGAAATGGCATTGTCGAAAGCAAGCGGGCCGTCGATAACCGCTCCGCGGATCTGGCCTCTTTCGGACATTTTTGCAAGACATGCAGCATCAAGAGTGGATGGAATAGACGGGTTGACGGTCTCTGTGGCGGAAAGGATGGCCACGCTGGGCGTCTGGACGCCCAGGAGGATTGCAAAATCGATTGCGTTTTGTGTAATGGACATTTTGGTCGAAAGGTCCGGGGAGATGTTGACTGCGGCGTCGGTGATAAAAAGAAGCTTGGGATAGGAGGGGAGCTCTGCAATAAAGACATGGGAGATTCTGCCGCGAAGAGGCGTTTTTTCAAGAAAAGCATGCAAGAGGATATCGGTATGGATATGGCCTTTGAGAATGGCCTGCACCGTACCATCGGAAAACAGGGAAACCGCTCTTTGGGCAGACTCCCGGTCGGATCCGGTCTCGATAATCTCGATGGGAACGGGGGAGGGGTTGCGAGAGAAAAAGTCTTTGATGATCGAGGCGTTTCCCAGGAGGACAGGTCGTATGAAGTTTTCCTGCATGGCTTCGAGAACACCTTCGAGAACCAGCGGGTCTGAGGCATTGGCCACAGCGACCCTCAGGGAAGGGGCCTTTCTGGCTTCTTCCAGGATCGAACGGAAACTTTTGTGGCAGGAAGGATTTTCAGTCATAAGATCCACCCGTCCTGTTTTTTGGGGGGCATTAGTGTGCTCTTTTACTGAGGGAGCCTTCGCTGATGACCGATGCGATTTTCTGGGCGGAATGCAGGAGGGACCTGGGATCCAGCCAGGCACTTCCGACAAGGAAGCCCGACAATTTGTCACATGCGGAAATATCCACGATATTATCCGATGTGATGGATCCGCCATAAAGGAATTTTGGTCTTTCTGGCCAGGTGAATCCATCAAATCCGAATCCTGTGACTTCGCAGACATCGGATGCTCCGGCTACAATTCCGGATCCGATGGCCCAGATCGGCTCATAAGCGAGAAAAAGGGCTGTATAGGCTCCGTCTTCCCGAAGCAGTCCTGCCCGGTCGGCAACGGGTTGCAACTGGGTTCTGATGACATCAAAGGCTTTTCCGGATTTCCGGTCGGCGCTTGACTCTCCGAAGCAGATGATCGGCATAAGACCGGCCCGCAGGCAGAGATCTGTCTTGTCGCAGACATCCTCATCTGTTTCCCCAAAAAACCGTCTGCGTTCCGAGTGGCCCAGTATGACCCCGCTCACTCCGATATCCAGAAGATTGGGAACTCCGACCTCTCCGGTGAATGCCCCTGATGTTCTTGTCGAGACATCCTGTGCGAAGACCCGGACCGGGAGTTCTTTCTGGCGGAGTGCCCTGATGAGGTGATCAAGGTAGACGCTGGAAGGAGCGAGGGCGATTTCGATCCCCGCTTCTTCCAGTACCGGCCAGATCGCGGAATCGGACAAAACATCAATATAATCATTGATCTGGGCCCGGCTCATGTTCATTTTCCAGTTTGCCACAAGAAGCATTTCGACTCCTTTATTTCTAATCTTTTGTTGTTCAGGAAGGTTTCATGAACTAAAATAGCTTGACATCGAACGAGCTCGTAAATTTGACCGGATGGTCTGATATATCAAGGACCATACTGTATTGTCCTTCCTTTGTTATGGAAATTCCGGTGAATCTGAGAAGATTTGGAACGCGTCCGGGAGCGAGCTGGATTTGGCCATTCAAAACGGGAGAGGCCATTCTTCCGGTGTCCAGATGTTCAATCCTGGCCTGAAATGTCCTGATTTCAGTGAGGTCGGTATCCAGAAGCTGGAAAAACGTCAGGGAAGGAATGGAAAGAGGCAGTCCCCTGACACCTATGATCGGAATCGGGTTTGCCGGATTAGGGGTATAAAGACCAATCAGTATGAGTTTGTTGGTGTTTTCGATACGGATATCATCGCACATAAGGGTACAGACTTCATTTATAAACATGAATGATGGTCCTGTTTTTGGCGGCAAGGCGCACCGCTGGGATTGTTCTCCGGAGAAAGATTCCACCGGTGTTTTGATGTTTTTCATCATACCTGATTTTTGAGTGAATTCCTTCCCCTTTTAGAGGAAATTCATCTCCTTTGGCTCAAAAGTGGTTTTTTAAAAGTGGTTTGATTGACTTTGATTCCTGTTTTTCGATACAACAACCCAATAACAGTTTTGTCAAAATCATGAAGTATTCGGCGGTCAGGACAATTCCGGAACAAGAAAACCTTTCCTGCCAGGATATCGCTGGGTCATAATCTATTATATTGGAATGGTTTATCATTGGCAGACCTTCGTATTTCCCCAAGGAATCAAAATCCACAGGATCGTTCCCGCACGAATCAGATCGATCGTCAGGAGCTTTTTCGAATTTTATATGAGCGGTCTTTTCTGTATCGACCGGAGAATCCCTTTGTGCTGTCTTCAGGGAAGGTCAGCCCCGTCTATCTCGACGGAAAAAAGACGACCCTCGGACATCCCCGTGCCCAGTTTCTGATCGGATCCATTCTTTTTGACCTGATAGAGCCGCTTCACCCGGATGGAGTCGGAGGCCTGACCCTTGGCGCTGATCCGATCAGTGTTGCGATTTCTCTTGTCAGCGGACTCCATCAGTGCCCCATTCCCTCCTTTGTCGTGAGAAAAGAACAGAAGGAGCACGGAACGAAAAGCCCCATTGAAGGAGATCTGCCGAAAGCCGGGAGGGTGGTTGTGGTGGAGGATGTCGTGACTACCGGTGGATCGGGCATGAAGGCTGTTCAGGCTTGTCAAAAGGGAGGCCTTGAGGTCCTGAGGGTGATTTCTCTTGTCGATCGCGAAGAAGGTGGATCTGAACTTTTTGAGTCAGCAGGTATTCCGTTTATGGCGCTCTTTACCCTGAGGCAGTTTATTGATTATGACAGCGAGGTTCGGGGCCGCTAGACCCGGTCGGCCGGCTTTCATGCCTTGCTGTTTTTTCCGGATTGGCCCTGAAAATTCAGGGCGTTGATTTTTACTTTAAATCGTTGGTATGGTATACATATGGGGAGTTGATCCTCTGGTCTTCTTTTGGCTGTAGCCTTTTTGGGCCCGGGCGAAGGATGACCAAAAAGTCGGCCGACTTTTTGGCAGTATCTTGGGCGAACAATCAATCAGAGCAGAAGGAGAAATGGCCATGGTTCACGGAATGTTGGCAAATTACAAGTTTGGAACCTTCACACCCCATCCGGATTTCAACACAAATATAACGCTTTTTGTTATCTTTGTCGTTTTGACCGGAGCCGCTGCATTGACAGCATTCACGATCGTCAAGTCTTTCGAGAAGTAGGACCCTTTCTATCAAGGAGGCCGATTCCGTCCAGAGGGTCGAATTCTGAAAAAATTCTCCCCTGAGGCTGTTTCCGCCGGTTTTCTTTTGCTATCATAGATGTCTGATCCCATAGGGGGCGGGATGTCCGTAAGATCGGATATTTCGCCCCTTATTTTTTGGATTCCCTCCGAAAAAGTGAGACCAGAAAAATGTCCCAAACACTCTGGATACGAAACAGACAATGAAAAAAAAGGGTCTCTGGTTTTTTCTGGCTATCCTGCTGCTTTTTGCAGTTGCGGTGGCAGGGGCTGGATGGGTCTTCATGAAGAAGATAGTGTCTGGTGTCCCGTCGGTCGCTTTTCTGAAAAGCTTTGTTCCTGTCACGACCAGCCGGATTTATGACAGGAATGGAAAGCATATCGGGAGCTTTTATCGTGAGCGCCGGGAATACCTCCCTTTAAAGAGTATTCCGCCTCTTGTCATTCGTGCGGTTCTTGCCGTCGAGGATGCTCATTTCTATGAACATGGGGCACTGGCGTACGGCTCGATCATTCGTGCGGCGGTTTCTGATGTTCTGGCCGGTTATCTTCGGGAAGGTGCCAGTACGATCACGCAGCAGCTTGCCCGGAATATTTTTCTTAATCATAAAAAGAACCTGACTCGAAAACTTCGGGAAGCGATTCTTTCCTACCGCATAGAGAGTGTATTGACCAAGGATGAAATCCTGGAGCTTTATCTGAACCAGATTTATTTTGGCGAGGGGGCCTATGGCGTTCAGGCGGCTTCTCAGGCTTTTTTCGGGAAGGATATTCATGCGCTGACATTGCCGGAAGCTGCCTTGATGGCAGGTCTGATCCGCTCGCCAGTGGAGTTCTCTCCTTACGCGCATCCCGGAGCGAGCAAAAGGCGTCAGCTTGTCGCCCTGGAGCGAATGGAAAAAGTGGGGTATATCACCCATGAAGAGATGAAAAAAGCTTATGGACAGCCCCTTGTTTTTCGTCAGAGGATCCAGTCCAAAAATCCCAATGCCTACTTTCTTGAATACCTCCGCAGGCGTCTTGAAATGACAATGAGTTCCACCCAGCTTTACGGGGGTGGATTGAGGATTTTCACGTCCCTTGACAGCCGGATCCAGAGCATTGCCCTTCACTCTCTCCGGAATGGGCTGCGGACGATAGACCGGAGAAAGGGTTTTCGTGGAGCCATCCGACATCTTTCTCCCCAGGATTTTCGTGAAGTGGAAAGGGAAACGGTTCCTTTGTCCATAGCGGAAAAAGGGGCCTTCACCCTTGGGGGGAGAGAAGAAGTCACGATCACCCACGTTGGAGAGAAAGGGGCCTTTTTTTCATGGGAAGGCCATCCGGGGTTTATTCCAAAAGCAAAGATGTTGTGGGCAGCAAAAGTCCTGAGGGGACCTGATTTCGATCATGACGTCAAGGTCCTTTCTCCTTTTTCTCCGGTTGATATTCTGAAACCGGGAGATGTTGTCATGGCCCATCTGACAGGATGGACGCCGGTCAGGAAAGGATGGGTTTTTTTGGCTTCTCTTGACCAGGTGCCCCTGATTCAGGGCTGCGTGGTGGCCATTGATCCCAGAACGGGAGGGATCCTTGCGATGGTGGGTGGATACAGCTTCGGTCGCTCCAAGTTCAACCGGGTTTCCCAGGCCATCCGCCAGCCGGGATCATCTTTCAAGATGGTCGATTATGGATCGGCGCTCGAGCATGGTTATACTCCTTCCTCGATCCTTCACGATGAGCCGGTTGTTTTTGCCGACCGGGCCCATCATCGGGTCTGGAGGCCAAAGGACTACGAGCATGATTTCCTCGGGCCGGTTCCCATGAGGAAGGCCCTTGCGGAATCGATCAATCTGGCGACCATCAGGATGGTCAGGCGTGTCGGGGTCGGCAATGTCATCTCCTTTGGCCGGCGTCTTGGAATCACATCTCCTTTAAGTCATGATCTTTCACTGGCTCTTGGTTCGTCAGGCGTTCGCCCCATCGAGCTGACGTCCGCTTATTCGGTCATTGCCAATGGAGGTATCCGCGAACCTGTCTATTCGATCAGGAGGGTTGTGAATTTTCGGAAGACAACTGTTTTTGAGCATATTCCCGCTCCGACCAAGGTTTATAACCCTGCCTATGACTATATGCTGACATCAATGCTCCAGAGCGTGATCTCCGAGGGGACCGGAAAGGATGCGCTTGTTCTTCCCCGCCTTCTGGCGGGAAAAACAGGAACGACCAATGATTTCAAGGATGCCTGGTTTATCGGCTTTTCTCCTGATATAGCCGTTGGCGTCTATGTCGGAATGGATGACCACCGGTCGATGGGACGAGGCGAGTTCGGTGCCCATGCGGCCCTTCCAATCTGGATCGATATTATGAAAGGGGCATTGCCCCTTTTGCCGAATACTCCATTTTCCGTTCCGGATGATATTGTGAATGTTCGCATCGATCCGGATACGGGAAGAAGATCTCCGGAAAACAGTACGCATTTTGTTACGGAGATTTTTCGAAAAGGGGAGCTTCCTCCCCGGGAATCGGCATCGGGAAAACAGCCTGATGCTGAATTTTATAATCTTCAGGGTGCACCCTGAACAAGATATTTGAGTGATTGTCGATCGGGTTGTGTTGAAAGAGAAGATGGGAACAGACATAATTCAGGGGATATTTTACCCCCTTCCATGTTTTTAGAAAGGATCAATGGATGAGCATCAGAATCGGGATCAACGGATTCGGACGTATCGGACGCCTCGCGTTTCGGGCATTTCTTGAAAACAGCGTGAGTCCTTCCGGAGAGCGTTATGAGATAGTGGCGGTGAATGACCTGACCGATTCCGCCCACCTGGCCCACCTTCTGAAATATGATTCCGTTCACGGGATTTTGTCCCATGATGTCAGTGCCCAAGGGGATGATCTGTTGGTTGACGGGCGGCATGTTCGGGTCTTCCGGGAGCCTGATCCGGCGAAAATTGCCTGGTCGACAATGGATGTCCAGCTGGTCATTGAGAGTACCGGGCGATTCGAGGACAAGGAAAAAGCGTCTCTCCACCTGAACGGGACCGTCAGAAAAGTGATTATTTCCGCTCCGTCGCCCAATCCTGACTGTACGATTGTTCTGGGGGTGAATGAATCGATCTATGACCCGAAGCAGCATCTGGTGATATCGAATGCTTCCTGTACCACCAATTGCCTTGCCCCTGTGACAAAAGTTCTTGAAGACAATCTCGGAATTGAAAAAGGGTTTATGACGACCGTTCACTCCTACACGAATGACCAGAAGCTTCTTGATCTTCCCCACAAGGATTTGAGAAGGGCCCGGTCTGCAGGGATATCGATGGTTCCAACAACGACCGGGGCAGCCAAGGCCATCGGACTTGTCCTGCCGCACTTGAAAGGACGTCTTGACGGGATGTCTATCAGGGTTCCCACTCCGGACGTTTCTTTAAATGACCTGACCGTTATGGTAAAGAAGGATACAACCATCGAAGAGGTCAACGGGCTGTTTCGCGAGGCGGCAAAAGGTCCGATGAAGGGAATCCTGGCCTACTCCGATCTTCCGCTGGTTTCGGTGGATTATCTGGGGGACAGCCATTCCTCGATCGTTGATGGTCTTTCAACGAAGGTTATCGACAAGAGAATGGTCAAGGTTCTGGCCTGGTATGATAATGAGTGGGGCTATTCCTGTCGGGTGCGCGATCTGGTTTTCTATGTGGGAGGGAGCCTTTGATTCCATCAAAAATTGCAGTTGACGATATCGATGTCCGGGGAAAAAAAGTCTTTCTCCGGGCAGACTTCAATGTGCCTCTTGATGCGGATCTTCATATTACCGATGATCGCAGGATTCGTCTTTCTCTTCCAACGATCAACTATCTGATCGATGAGGGAGCCAAGATCATTATCGGGTCCCATCTTGGCCGTCCCGACGGCCGTATTAATCCCCGCTACAGCATGACTCCTGTTGCAAAAAGGCTTTCAAGGCTTCTTGGGAAGGACGTTATCTTTAACGGAGAGGTTGTCGGAAGCCAGGTTGCCCGTGAGGTGGAGAAGATGGTGCCCGGAGATGTTTTTCTTCTGGAAAACCTCCGGTTTATTCCCGGGGAGGAAGGAAATGATCCGGTCTTTGCGCAGAAGCTTGCGGACCTTTGTGATGTTTATATTAATGATGCTTTCGGAACGGCACACAGAGCCCATGCATCGGTGACCGGCGTGGCCGGGCGAGTCTCCCTGGCCGCAATCGGCTTTCTGATGAAAAAGGAAGTGACGTATTTGCAGGGAGCCATTTCCGCGCCGACTCGTCCCTTTGTTGCGGTTCTGGGCGGAGGGAAAGTTTCAGGGAAGCTTGGTGTCATCGCGAATCTTCAGAAAAAAGTGGACAAGTTCATCATCGGTGGTGGCATGGCCTTTTCGTTTTTCAAAGCCATGGGGCTTGAGATCGGCAATTCCCTTGTGGAAGATGATCTTCTGCATATTCCAAAGCAGATGATCGAAGATTCAAAAAAAGGGGGTTTCAAGCTGTATCTTCCGGTGGACTGTGTCGTGGCGGAGTCCATGGATCCGCAGGCGCCGACAAAAATTGTTCCCTATCAGGAAATTCCGAAGGGCTGGACGGCTCTCGATATCGGTCCCGCTTCGGTCCGGCTCTTTGCCGAGGTGCTGGAAAATGCGAAGACCATTCTCTGGAATGGTCCGATGGGCGTTTTTGAGATCGATGCATATTCTCGCGGAACCTATGCGATGGCTCATGCCGTAGCCAATTCCTATGCCCTGACGGTCGTTGGTGGCGGAGACACCGCCCTTGCCGTTTACAGGGCGGGAGAAGCGGACAACATGACGTTCATCTCCACAGGCGGAGGAGCGGCTCTTGAGCTTCTCGAAGGAAAGGAATTGCCAGGCTTGTCGGTGATTCATGACCGGGATGGGCTGGAATGACCCAAAACCCGTTTTATCACTTTTTTAGAAGAGTTTGAAAGGAAATAAACGTGACAATCTTCATAACATTCATCCATATTGTAACCTGTATCCTGATCATTGCGGCGGTTCTTCTCCAGTCTGGAAAAGGAGCGGAAACCGGAGTGATGATCGGAGGCTCGAGCCAGACTCTTTTTGGTGCTCGTGGCGCCTCCTCTTTCTTGGCGAAAATGACTGTTGTCCTGGCAACTTTGTTTATGGTGACATCCTTGACTCTTTCCCTGATCCATCAAAGCCCTGTTGGATCATCGATCATGCTTGATGAGCCGATGAAAGCCCTGCCGGCAGCCCCTGCGATGCCAAATGCCACTTCCGGCACGGCTCAGTCTCCAGCCAAAAAGTGATTGTGTCCTGGCCGTCTTTTGTTAAAAGGACGGCTTTTGTCTTTCTGATGGCCATGGCCCTTTCGGGTTGTTCCCGGGGGGCGGTGGCCTCATTGCATCTTGCCCCGAGAAATCCCGTGACGGGGGGCCATCTTTCGATGGATATCCTTTCCGATCCGAAAACGTTCAATCCTGCCCTTGCATCGGAAACCTCAAGCACACAGATTCTGGGGTATCTGTTCCGTGGATTGACGCGTGAATCTCCTGAAGACGGTTCCGTCAAACCGGATCTGGCAACCCGCTGGCGCGTAAGTCATGGCGGTAAAAGGGTGACTTTTTTTCTGTCCAGGCATCTCAAGTGGTCTGATGGCGCTCCCCTTGACGGAAGAGATGTCCTGTTTACTTATCGTGATGTCTACAATAATCCAAAGGTGGCAACACCGATCAGGGGGCTATTGACCGTATCCGGAAAGCCGATCCAGGTTTCCCTGAAGGATGACTACACAGTTGTTTTTGAGACGAGCGTTCCCTTTGCCCCTCTTCTTGAAGAGCTCGGGGCGGAGATATTGCCCAGACATATTCTGGCCCCGGCCGTTTCCGCCGGAAAGTTCAACCAGTCCTGGTCCATTCGGGAAGATCCACGACATATTGTAGGGTCCGGCCCTTTCATGATGACCCGCTATGTCCCGGGTCAGATTGTTTCACTGGTGGTCAATCCCCATTACACGCCTCCCCCCGGGCTTCAGCCATCCCCCGGCTGCCCTCTTCCCTGCCTGTCTTCCATCGATCTGCGGATTGTGGGAGACGCCAATAGCCAGCTTGTCCGGTTCCTGGCAGGAAAAGGAGATCTCTACGGCGTGAGCCCCAATGAGATGTCCTTGTTGAAACCGGCGGCACACAGGGCGGCATTTACTCTTTTTACCCGTGGTCCGGGGCTTTCGGAATCGTTCCTGACTTTTAACCAGAATCCAAGATCTCCGGTGGCCTCCTATAAGAGGGCCTGGTTCATGTCCAGAAAATTCCGGGAGGCCATTGCCTGGTCCATTGACCGGAAAGCGATGATCTCCATCGTCGAAAACGGGATGGGGGAGCCCATATATGGACCGGTTTCCCCATCCGTCAAAGCGTTTTATCATAAGACGTATCCGGTATACCGGCACGATCCCGAAAAAGCCCGTACTCTTTTGAGAGAAGACGGTTTCCGGCTGAAAAGTGGAAGGCTTTTCGACGCATCCGGCCATGCTGTTGAAATTGTTCTTCTGACCAATGTGGAAAGTCCTCAGAGAATGCTGATGGCCCAGATTGTGCAGTCCAATCTCCGTGAAGTCGGGATCAAGGTCAGGGTGGTTGGTCTTCAGTTCAACATGCTGGCGACGAATGTGATGACCTCTTTCAACTGGGAGATGCTCCTGTTCGGTCTGACGGGAGTGACGGATCCTCACGGCGATGCGGCGGTATGGAAGTCTTCCGGGTTTCTGCATCTCTGGAATCCCAGGGAAAAGACCCCCCAGGAACCATGGGAAGCCCGGATCGATAGCCTTTTTGAACAGGGATCCCTTGAGATGAATCCCGAAAAGAGGAAAAAAATCTACGACAAATGGCAGGAGATTGCCCATTATGAGCTTCCCATGGTGGATCTTGTGACTCCTGACGGGATAACGGCCGTGAGAAAAACACTTGGCGGTATCAGACCATCGCCTTTGGGAGGGGTTGTTCCCCATATTACCCAGGTGTTCCAGAAGGCAAGGATTGTCCATTCATGATACGAAAGGTTCTGATCCGTCTTCTGAATCTGATTCCGGTTCTGATCGGTATTTCCTTTCTGTCGTTTTTATTGATGAGGCTCTCGCCCGGAGATTTCCTCTCCCAGATGTCCCTGAATCCCCAGGTGTCTCCCGAGATTATTGCCAAGCTTCGCTCCCTGTATGGGCTGGACCAGCCTTTGCCCGTGCAGTACTTTCGGTGGGTTGAAGCCCTGTTGCGCGGGGAGTTCGGATATTCTTTTTCCTATCATGTGAAAGTAACCGATCTTATTCTGTCGAGAGTTCCCAATACTCTTTTACTGGCGGTCTCCTCGGTGATCCTGTCCTGGGGGCTTGCGATCCCCCTTGCCATTCGAGGCGCAATGTTTCCCAACGGGTTTCTTGACCGGACCCTGACGGGAATGTCTTACCTGAGTATTGCGATTCCCTCTTTCTTTCTGGCGATCCTTGGCGTTCTCCTGGCCGGGGAAACGGGATGGTTCCCGATCGGAGGCGCTTCCAGTCCGGGCGTTCCGGAAGGTTCGTGGTGGCCGGTATTTCTCGACAGGCTTCACCATTTGATTTTGCCTGCACTGACTCTCGCCCTCGGGTCGATCGGAGTTCTCTACCGCTTGATGAAGTCTTCGGTCATGGAGGTTATGGGGAAGCCATGGATGACCGCTGCCCGGGCACGTGGCCTGTCTCCGGCATTACTCAGGCGCCGCTATCTTTTTCGAAACGCAATCAATCCCCTGATCACAATCTTTGGCTTTGAACTGGGTGGGCTATTGTCGGGAGCCGCTTTTACGGAAATGGTTTATGGATGGCCAGGAATGGGCCGATTGATGCTTCATGCTGTCATGAGCCAAGACCTGTATCTGGTAATGGGTGGAATCATGACCGGTGCGGTAATGCTGCTTTCCGGGAATATGATCGCTGACACTTTTCTGTGGTTTCTGGACCCCAGGGTGCGGGAGGAAGAGTGATGGCAGCGGCAAGAAAACTCGTGGCCAGAGGAGGTTTGGCCGGAAAAATCCTCTTGTTTTTGTTTTTTATATCCCTTTTTGCTGAGTTTTTTGTTCCCTACGGGTATAACGATGTTCGATTTGACCTGTCTTATGCTCCCGCTGTTGTCCCAAGAATAACAGGCTCCGGAATTGTTGTCCCTGTTCTTGAGCAGGTTGATCCCGTCAGCCGTTCTTATCGTTATGTTCCTGGAAAAATCTCCAGAGTGCATTTTTTTTGCAGTGGAGACCGCTATCGTCTTCTGGGGGTTTTTTTGTCAGACCGGCATTTGATCTGTGCGGATGCTCCTGGCCGGATTTCTTTTTTGGGATCGGATGCCCTGGGACGGGATCTGTTTTCCCGACTGATGATCGGCATGCGGCTTTCGTTTCTTCTTTCTTTTTTCGGGGTTGCGATTTCTTTTATGGTCGGAGTCACTGCCGGTTTAGTATCCGGTTATCGGGGCGGGTGGGTTGATTCTGTGATCATGAGAACCGGAGAGGTTTTTATGGCCATTCCGTCGCTCTATCTGTTGATGGGGTTTAGGGCCCTGTTTCCTCCGGGGATTCCTTCCGGGGAGGCAGCGCTCGTTATTACCGGAGCACTGGCGCTGGTTGGCTGGGCCAGTCTTGCAAGGGTCATCAGGGGTGTGACAATGTCGCTGGTCAAGGAAGATTATATTATGGCCGCAAAATCTTCCGGAGCCAGGCCAGCGGAAATTTTTACGAAACATCTTTTGCCGAACATGTCCCCCTATCTGGTTGTCGCCGTAACGTTGTCCGTTCCGGGCTTTATCGTGGGTGAGGCGGGACTGAGCTTCCTGGGGCTGGGGATCGCTCCCCCTCACCCCAGCCTGGGGAATATGTTGGCGGATGCGCAAAGCCTCACTGTGATCAGGACCGCTCCATGGCTTCTGATGTCGGGGCTTCTTGTTGTTGTCCTGGTGCTGCTGTTTAACCGCCTGGGTGATCATATCCGGGAAAGTGAGTGAAGGGATTGTCAAATGGATTTTGGTCAGTTTTGTCCTGAATTGATTCTTTGGGATCTGGACGGGACGCTTGTCGATTCAAGTTTGGACCTTGTCAGGGCGACGAATGAAGCAATGAGAACATTGGGGTACCCTGATGTGGACCAGGCCCATTTCGCCCGTATGGTCGGAAATGGAGTTCGCTATCTTGTGAGTGCCGCTTTGCCTGCGGAGTCGAGGGAACGCGAGAAAGAAAGCGCCATTGAAATATTTATGGAGTACTATCGCAGCCATATTGCCGACAAGACACGCTATTTTGAGGGGATTCCCGAATTGCTGGCGGATTTGTCTGTGGCTCATGTGATTGTTTCGAATAAGAGAGAAGATCTTTGCAGATTGCTTGTTCATGCACTGGACTCCCGGACCTGGTTTGAAGAGATTGTTGGAGGGGATACTTTTTTGAATCGCAAGCCTCATCCTCAGCCGGTGTTGGAGATGGTCAAACGTTTTTCGGCCGACCCCTCCAGGGTTGTCATGATAGGAGACAGCATTCTGGATATAGAGTCAGGGCTCAAGGCAGGAGTGAAAACGATCGGAGTGACATGGGGGTTTGGTGATCCATTGGAAAACAGCGAAATCAGGCCTGATTATGTCTTCAGGAATGTGTCTGAGATGGCGGATTTTCTGAGGCAGTCTTGTCCCCGGAGGGTCTGAGTGAAAAAGCCATCGGGAGACAAAGCAACAAAAACATAACGAGTGAAACACTGTTCAGTATAACAGAAAGCTCATGAATCTTGTCGAAATGAGCTTTCTCCAAGAGATCTCCCGGCCGGGACAGCCATCGGGCTCGTGAAACAATGGCCTCCGGTCCCAGAATGCCTGCCAAAAGGCCATTGATGACAGAGATGAAAAACCATGACCCAATGATGATTTTGGTAAAGGGCTGTTTTCTGTCGGCCATCAGGAAGGACAGGGCCAGCTCCACAAGACTGAGAACGAAAAGAAGGTGAAAATAGGGTGGAAAGAGAACTCCTGTGGCTTCGGCGGCCTTGGGGACACCCAGACGGGTAAAGAGGAGAGGTGCGACAAACAGGGCCAGAAACAGCGTTGCGCCGGTCAGGAAAATGAGGATGTAGGAGTAAAACCCCCTGAGAAGTCTTTTGTAGAGCATAGTGCATGTTAGGCATAGAACGGAAGAAGGTCAAGTGGGAACGTCTAAAATGCAAATAGTCAAAGTTTTGATGAGTGCTATTGAAAAAAAACAAAAAATTTGATCTAATCAAAAGGATTTTAGTCAGTGGTTCGACGGAAGGCCATGATAACCCATCTGCAGTCTTCAGATTGAATCAACCATTTCCGGGCGCAGCGCGGCTCCCCTGTATATATCATTCCCCGGACTGATTTATCTCATTGGTGGATTCACATGTTTCAGCGCTGCCAGGGTATTTTCCCAGGGAGTACATCTATGGGACCGATGCTTGTTGTTCGGGTTGGTTTCGAGCTTTTGGTTGCAATTTTTCTGGGCGCACTGACGGGTTTTTGGCTGGACAGGGAAACAGGGCGTATTTTTTTTCCGTTTTTTTCCCTTCTGGGCTTTCTTCTTGGAAGTTCCGGAGGGATGTTGCTCGTTTACCGGACGATGATGTTTTCTGGTACGGGGCATTCGGAAAAAAAGAGTGAGAAGAGTTTTTCCGGGGACAAGCCGGAAAAAGAGAGCGGGAATTCCACGGACAAAGATGGAAAACCACTGTAGATAAGAAATCGATCATTCCATTATGTTTTTCCTGGATCCGTCGGATTTCAGTGTGACAGGGGCCATGCGAATAGAAGAGATGGAGTATTAGGTGAACGGCAATCCCCTTGAGGAGTTTTTTCTTCATCCCATTCTGAAAATGAACCTGTTTGGTTTTGATGTGTCGATAACCCAGGCTGTGATGGCCATGTGGGTCATTATTGGTGTTGCTATCGTTATCGCTGCAATGCTTCAGTCCGGCGCATCCATTGTTCCCGGAAAGCTTCAGGGTCTTGTCGAGATGCTTTACGAGACAATGGCCAAGGTGGTTGATGAAAATATCGGGGAAGAGAAAAGGAAAACCTACCTTCCCTGGATTCTGACCATATTCCTGTTTGTTTTTCTTGGAAATTTCATTGGACTTGCTCCGGGGTCCTTCACGATTACGAGTGAGTTGCTGATTACAGGAATGCTGGCTCTTGGTGTCTATCTGGTCAGTCTCGTTGTCGGATTTGCGACTCATGGTGTGAAATTCCTTTCTATACTGGTTCCGGAAGGTGTTCCGGGCTGGATGCTGCCTTTGATTATTCCGATCGAGATCATTTCCCAGCTGGCCCGTCCCTTGTCTCTGGCGGTTCGTCTTTTTGCCAATATGACTGCGGGACATACGATCCTTTTTGTTCTTTTTTCACTCACGGGAGCGCTGGCCATCTACTTGAAATGGCTGCCGTTCTCGATATCCGTGGTCCTCTACCTACTTGAGGTCCTGGTCGCCTTTATTCAGGCGTATATTTTTGCCATCCTGTCAGCGGTCTATCTCGGGCAGGCTGTCAAACTCAACCACTGAAATACCCGATAAACGGAAAACGGAGGAATTGTAATGGATGTTCATGCTGCTGCTTTGATTGGTATGGGTGCTGCCGCAATTGGTGTGGCCGGATCAGGTGCTGGAATCGGCTATATCTTCGGAAAGATGATCGAGGCAGTTGCCCGCCAGCCAGAGGCTGAGGCTAGGGTGTCAAAATACATGTGGCTGGGGTTTGCATTGTCGGAAGCCGTTGCCCTTTATGCCCTTGTTATTGCGTTCATCATCATGGGTCTCCGTTCTTAAGTCGGAAAACCGGGGTTGGATCATCATGATGTTGGTGTCCGGATGATCCCGATGGAAGGGAGCAAAAGTGCCTCAGTTTGATCAGACTTTTTTTTCATCACTGACCTTCTGGTCGGTGCTTTCTTTTATTTTGATGCTTTTGATTGTTCGCCGCTATCTTTTGCCGTCTTTGTCCAAGGTTCTGGATGAACGCCGTCAAAAGGTCATGGGTGATCTCCAGGCAGCAGAAAAAGCACGAAAAGAATCCGAGAGGCTGCTGGAAGAGCATCGTCAGCTTCTTGCCCAGGCAAGGGGACAGGCTGATGTCATTTTGCATCAGGCCGAGGAAATGGCCCGGGTGATCCGTGAAGAGAAGCAAAGGGAAACCCTTCTTGAAGTGGATAGCCGTTTGAAAAAAGCCGAAGCCCAGATAAAAAGTGATATTGAACGCGTCAGGAACGAGCTTAAGAAAGAGACCGTGTCGCTGGTTGTGCGCGGTGTCGAAAGCGTTCTTGAGGAAAGCCTTTCGGAATCCCAGAAAATGATGTTTATCAACAGGGCAATCCGGGCCGTTGATACCCGGGAACCAAAGAAGGTCGGATGAACAGGCGTATGCGATCCCGTGAAGGGGCGAGAATTCTTCTGGCCATGCTTCGTTCCCGGATTGGTAGCGATGAAGCTCTTTTTGATCGTTATTCCGGGTTTCTGTCGGGGCTTGGAGACATTCGGCATAATCGGACTGTTCGGACGGTCAGTGTAAATGCTTCGATTCCGCTGGCTGAAAAACTGGCGTTTTTTTCCCGATTGCCGCACATTGCTTTTGTTGAAGCTGACGAAGGTCTGAGAAATGCACTGGTCCTGATTATTATGTTCGACTTGTGGACCGGTTTGCCAAAGCTTGTATCAAGCATGAGAGACGAGTATTTCGCGCGGTCGGGACAGGTTGAGGTCTTGATCCGTTCGGCTGGAACCCTTTCAGAGTCAGAGCGAAAAAATGTACTGGATCGTCTGAAAGAGCAGTTGGGTGGAAAAAACATCAGGCCGGTCTGGTCGGTCGAGCCGGATCTGAAGGCGGGGCTTGTTCTGAGAATGGGGACCCAGGTATGGGATGGAAGCCTGAAAGGGCGCCTGGCGAGAATGGAATTGGACCTTCTTCAGGCGTAAGCCGGAGATGAACGGGGAGATGGTATAGCTTTGAAAAGCACAGACATCACTAATGATATTTTGAAAAGCCTTGGTGAAATCAAGGCAGGAATTGTTGCAGAGGATCGCGGTACAGTTCTCCAGTCGGGTGACGGAATCATTCGTCTGTCGGGTCTCGGTGGGGCGATGGCAGGGGAGATTCTTGAAATCGTAAAAGGGGGCAAGGCCCTGGTTCTGAACCTTGAGGAAAATGAAGTCGGTGCGGCTCTTCTGGAATCGGATGAGGGTGTTGTTGCCGGTGACGAAGTCCGAACCACGGGAAAAGTGATGGAGGTTCCAGTCGGACCCGAACTGATCGGGCGCGTTGTAAACGCTCTTGGTCAGCCAATTGATGGAAAAGGGCCAGTCAATGCGGCCATCTTCTCTCCGATCGAAAAAATCGCACCAGGAGTGGCTACCCGTAAATCGGTCGGCGTACCCCTTCAGACCGGTGTGAAAGCTATTGATGCGATGATCCCGGTCGGCCGCGGACAACGAGAGCTCATCATTGGAGACCGACAGACCGGCAAAACGACTATTGCGCTTGATGCGATCATCAATCAGAAGGGTCAGAACGTTATTTGCGTGTATGTCGCCATCGGCCAAAAAGCCTCGAGTATCGTGAATGCGGTGAGCATCCTTGAGAAAAGTGGCGCGATGGAGTATACGATCGTTTTGTCCGCCTCGGCTGCTGAATCCGCTGCCCTTCAATATATTGCGCCTTATTCGGGATGTGCGATGGGCGAGTATTTCCGTGATCGGGGCCAGGATGCCTTGATTGTCTATGATGACCTGACAAAGCATGCCTGGGCTTACCGTCAGCTCTCGCTGTTGATGAGACGTCCCCCGGGCCGTGAAGCCTATCCTGGAGATGTTTTTTACCTCCATAGCCGTCTGCTCGAGCGGGCCGCCCGCCTGAACGAGGAAAACGGGGGAGGCTCGCTGACAGCCCTTCCAATCATTGAAACCCAGGCCGGTGACGTTTCCGCCTATGTTCCGACAAACGTGATCTCCATTACGGATGGTCAGATCTACCTTGAAACAGATCTGTTCTATTCAGGAATTCGCCCTGCCATCAATCCGGGTATTTCAGTATCCAGAGTTGGCGGAGCAGCGCAGATCAAGGCGATGAAACAAGTGGCCGGAAAGCTTCGCCTCGACATGGCCCAGTTCAGGGAACTGGCAGCTTTTGCCCAGTTTGCATCCGATCTCGACAAGACAACAAGGGACCAGATCGAACGTGGCCTGAGGCTGACTGAAATTCTGAAACAACCCAACTATTCCCCTCTTCCGGTTGAAAAACAGGTCGCCATCATATATGCCGGAACAAACGGGTTTCTTGACACGATCAAACCTGACAGCGTGTCCCGGTTTGAAAAAGAGTTTTTCCTTTTTGTTGAAGCCAATGACTCAGGGATCTTTGATTCCATCAGGAATGAGAAAGTCATTTCGGACGCAACTGCGGAGAAGCTTAAAAACGCATTGAAATCTTTTGTCTCCATGTTCAAGGAGTAACAAGTGGCTTCACTTCGCTCGATCAGAACGCGGATTAAGTCTGTCAAAAATACACGACAGATCACCAAGGCAATGGAAATGGTGGCTTCGGCTAAAATGCGACGGGCCCAGCAAAGGGTTCTGGATACAAGGCCTTATGCGGACAGGATCCATGAGATCCTCGTGAGAATGGGAACAAGATCCAGTTTTTCCACCCACCCCTATTTTCAGGTCAAGCCTGTCAAAAAAGTCGGTATAGTCCTTGTGTCGACAGATCGTGGTCTGTGCGGTCCGATCAACTCGAATCTTTTCCGATCCATTCTCAAATTTATGGGAGAGCGTCCGGAAGTTGAGTTCGAGTTTGTAACGATCGGAAAAAAAGGGCGTGATTTTGTAAGAAGATCAGGCCGAAAACTTGTCGGTGTGGTTGATGGAGTCAAGGATCGCGGTCCGATCACGGAAATTCTTCCGGCAACTCAGGTCGTCATAGAAGAGTTTGCTGACAAGGGAGAGTGGCAGGAAGTCTGGATTTTCTATACCCAGTTTATATCTATTATGAGCCAGAAGCCCATGATGGAAAGAATTTTGCCCATCAAGCCGGAACACCTTCAGCCAAAGGAAGGTGCAGAGTTGTCCGGCGAATATTTGTATGAGCCTGATGACAGCCGGGAGATCCTTGATGTCCTTTTGCCCAGGTATTTCGAGACAATCATTTTCCAGCGAGTCCTTGAAAACTTTGCAAGTGAATATAGTGCCAGAATGGTTGCGATGAAAAACGCGACAACGAATGCCAAAGAGGTGATTTATGGCTTAACCCTCACCTATAACAAGTTGCGTCAGGCAAATATTACGAAAGAAATCTCGGAAATCTCATCTGGGGCGGAAGCGATCCAGCAGGGATAATTTTGGCCAGACCGGCTTTTTCAATCGACAAGGAGTTCAAAAAGAATGGAAACAGGGGAAATTGTCCAGGTCATCGGACCGGTTGTTGATGTCCGGTTTGAAGGTGAAAATCTGCCAGCAATATACGCAGCACTGGTTGTTGAAGGTTCAGGGATTATCCTTGAAACACAGCAACAGCTGGGTGAGGGTGTCGTTCGTGCAATTGCCATGGCAACAACGGATCATCTGGTTCGTGGGATGAAGGTTTCGAATACCGGCAAACCAATCATGGTTCCTGTCGGCCAGGAAGTGTTGGGTCGAATGATGGATGTTCTTGGAACGCCCGTTGATGATGCCGGCCCCATTCCAACAGACAAGCTTCGCTCGATCCACCGCGATCCACCGGCCTATGATGAGCTTGCAACCTCCACGGAAGTTTTTGAAACCGGAATCAAGGTGATTGACCTTATTGCTCCCTTTTCGAAGGGTGGGAAAACCGGTCTTTTCGGTGGCGCCGGCGTTGGAAAAACCGTTATCATCATGGAACTTATCCGCAATATCGCGATGGAACATGGTGGTTTCTCGGTGTTTGCCGGCGTTGGAGAACGAACCCGCGAAGGAAATGACCTCTGGAACGAAATGAAGGAATCGAAGGTTATCGACAAGACCAGTCTCGTCTATGGCCAGATGAACGAGCCTCCTGGTGTTCGTCTCCGGGTCGCCTTGACAGGGCTGGCCCAGGCGGAGTTCTTCAGGGATGAGGAGCAGAGGGATGTTCTCTTCTTTGTTGACAACATCTTCCGTTTCACGCTGGCCGGTGCTGAAGTCTCGGCCCTTCTGGGTCGTATGCCGTCGGCTGTTGGTTATCAGCCAACACTTGCTGTTGAGATGGGTGGACTGCAGGAGCGGATCACTTCCACCAAAAAAGGTTCCATTACCTCTGTTCAGGCTGTGTATGTGCCTGCAGATGACCTGACCGATCCTGCTCCGGCAACGACCTTTTCCCATTTGGATGCGACCGTTGTTTTGAACCGGTCGATTGCTGAAGCCGGTATTTACCCTGCGGTTGATCCTCTCGACTCGACCTCCCGTATCCTTGATCCGATGGTCATTGGGGAGGAGCATTACAAAGTCGCCCGCGGTGTTCAGAAAATTCTCCAGAAGTTTAAGGATCTTCAGGATATTATCGCGATTCTGGGTATGGATGAGTTGTCTGAAGACGACAAACGCATTGTATCTCGTGCCCGTAGAATCCAGCGCTTTCTTTCCCAGCCGTTTTTTGTTGCCGAGGTGTTTACCGGTAGCCCGGGAAAGTATGTGTCCCGTGCCGATACCGTTAAGGGATTCAAGGAAATCATCGAAGGAAAATATGATGATCTTCCAGAGCAGGCCTTTTATATGGTCGGAACCATTGAAGAGGCCATCGAAAAAGCAGAAAAACTAAAGGCAAAGGCTTGATATGTCATTTCAGCTGACTCTTGTCACCCAAGAAAAATCACTCCTGACCGAAGTTGTCGATTTTGTTCAGGCAAAGGGTGTGGAGGGGGAGTTTGGCGTTCTTACAGGGCATACTCCTTTTCTGACCCTGCTTGATGTTGGTGAGTTTATCGTTAGAAAAGGCGAGTCGACCTACGCCTATTTTGTGGCCGGTGGAATCGTTGAAGTTTTGCCTCATCAGGTAACAGTCCTTGCCGATATTCTTGAGCGGGAAGACGAAATTGATGCCGGTCGAGCTGAAAAAGCCAGAAACAATGCTGAAAAAGCCCTGAAGGAACCCATGGCCGAAGATACGAGAGTCCTCTATCAGCAAGCCTATCGCAGAGCTTCGGTGCGACTTCGTCTTGTGGCAAGGAGATCTGCTCCTGGAGGAAACATTCAGACACCTCCCGGTACGGGGCCAAACTAGATGACTCGGTTTATCCCGAAAGACCGAACAGGTCTTTTGTAGATGTTTTTGAAAGGGAGGCTGTTCTCAAGCCTCCCTTTCCTGATTTAATCCCGGAGTGAATCTCATGGATCTCAAGGGTCGGAGTGGTAGAAAGGATTGGCATCTTTTTCCATTCCTACCGTTGTAAAAGGTCCATGTCCCGAGAGGATTATCAGTTCTTCCGGGTAGGAGTCCAGAAGGGTTTTGATCGAACGGAGTTCGTCGCCAAAGTCTTCAGGTGTCCAGGGTTTTCCTGCCGAGCCACAAAAAATTCCGTCCCCGACGAATAATGCATCATTGATTCTGTAGGCAATGGATCCTTTTGTATGTCCGGGCATGGGAGTGATCTCAAAGCGGGAAATACCCCAGGAGCTCAAAAGATCCCGTGCATCCTCCGGCGGAAGAATCATCGGGAGGGTGGGCATATGGGTTTTCATGAGAGAGGTGTCCGGTTCATTAAGGTACACCGGGAGATTGGGGGGAAGGCTTCCAATCCCCCCTCCATGATCTTCATGGCCATGCGTTAAAAGGATGCCTTTCAGGCTAACGTTTTCTTTTTCAAGATAACGTTTCAGGATATCTGTCGCGCTTCCCGTATCAATAAGGATGGATTGCTTGTTCCCCAAGACCGGTTCACGCTCCGGAAGGTCGACGACATAACACCATACATCCATTCCGTGATAATTTTCTTTCACAGGATGAATCCAGTCGGGAATTTTGGGATTGGGGGTCCGCTCGGGGTGCAAGTGGAGTTTTGGGGGAACATGAGGGTCGAAACCAAGAGTGGTACCCAATGAGTTCATCTGGGGTTGAGTCGGTACCTGATCTCCTGCTTCAAAAGCCCTTAAATCTTCAGTGGCTATTCCAGTCGTTTGCGCGAGGTTTTTCAGACTGATTTTTCTGCCATAGCGGAATTTTCTGAGAACATCAGACAGCTGGTCCTCAAGAAGCATGTTTATCATTGATGACTGCCCTCCTCAAAGATATTGACACCAATAAAATAGATCAGGTAAGAACGGACCTGAGCTTCAAATCGGTTGACCAGTTTCTGGTTTTTGGTGACAAGTGCCTTTCGGTAATAATAGTCTGAAAGGGAATAAGCCCCTATTGCCTCATAAGCCACTCCTAAATCATCGTACAATTTATAAGGAGGTATTTTTTTGTGCCGGATTTTTTGGGAGTAGTCGCTGTTCAGAAAAAAAAGGGCCAAACGGGGCTTTTTTTTAGAAAGGGCCAGAAAAGCTTTTCGGGTGGGTCTGTCAAATGTATAGAATGGACGAACAGATCGAAGTTTGATCGGGAAAAGCAAATAGGCGATATGCTGGGATATTTTGGCATAAAGTTTGAGATCTAATGTTTTTTTGGGTTCAAAGGATCTTGAGAGGAGAGAAAGGGGAAAACGATGAGAGTAGATATGTGTAGTAATCTTTTTATCCAAAAGGACCTTGTAGGGGAAGGCCTGAAGGATCAGCAGCCGGAATGAGATCTGGTCATCTCTTGTTCCCATCGGGATGTGAGGTTCTTGGCAATGATTCTGTATACAGGTTCGTCCGCCTGTCTGATTGAGTTCGTCTGTTACATAGTGGGAGAGTACGTGAACCAGTACCAGGATGTTGGAATGGGATTGATGGGAGAGGCTTGGTATATCCGATGGAAGGTTTTGGGGGAAAGCATCGAGATGCGGGGATGTGACGGTAACGGAGCCAAGGGAGGCCAGATTTCGTTTTAAGGTCGATTGAAAAAGGTTATCTGACGGAGTGTTGTCAGGATAGAGAAATACTCCGAGATTTTTGATGGCCGAAAACTTGAGCGGGGGAGAAATGGTGTCATTTAGTCGAACCTGTTGGGGGCCGCAAGATGCAAGAAGTGGCAGAAGAAGGATGGCTAATATGTGTTCTAATGAAAATTGAAAGTATTTTTTTCGATTCAAGGAGACCCCGGATGGATAAAAGATCATAATAATGTTCGATTGTTCAATATATTATGACCATGGTTCCTGGGATTTTCAACGAAATAGGGAGTGGAAAAATGAGAATCAGATGCTGAGAGATCAAAAGGCTGGCTAAGTCGCTGGCCAAATCAATTGTTACTCTGTATAATGTCCTTCTTGCCTTTTTCGGGGCGTGGCGCAGCCCGGTAGCGCACCTGCTTTGGGAGCAGGGAGTCGGAGGTTCAAATCCTCTCGCCCCGACCACAATATAGTCCGATAGTTTTCTGAGATTGTGAACAACGCACCATCTGCCCTCTGCTGTGACACAAAAACAGTTTCTGAAAATACTTCAGAATCTTTTTGGTTTGGCTATTTCTTTACAATGTTTGTTTTTCCTCAGGAAATTCAAGATTTTTTCATCTTTACCGATCCGATCAATCTTTAAATATTCCATAATGAATTCCAGAACACTGGCTAGGTCAGCAAGAATTGATCACTGTTTTGTGACAACGACGACTCCGCTTGACCACTTCAATTTGGTCACGAAAAGGTCTGGATGATTGTCCAGAAAATTCAGAAGGTCTTTGACCTTGATGGAATGATCCTCGGGCCAGTTCGGCTGGGGTAGCATGTCGTCGATGATATAAAGACCGTTTCGTTCCAGGATGCCTATTGTTTCCTCTATATGGCGATATTTTCCGGGCCAGGTATCGGCGAATATGAAATCGAAACGGGCGCCGTTCTCGGCCAAATCCAGAACGAACCGGTCTCCATCGTTACAGATGATTGTTAATCGGGGATCGTGCCCAAGAAGCTTTTCCGGTATGTCGAGGATTGTCCGGTCGTTATCCAGTGTGACCAAAGTCGAGTCCGGGCTCATGCCATCGAGGATCCATGCCGTGGATAAGCCTGTTCCGGTCCCTAACTCCAAAAATCGGCCCTTTCCTTTCAAGCGCGCAAGCGTTCTAAGAAGAGAGCCGACCGTTCGCTCTCCTGGCATCCCGAATCCGACCTTCAACGTCTCGGCTTCAATGGCTGGAAGGGTGGTCGGCACCCTCAGGATTGTCTGATCATCCATCACGGGTTCATTGCTTCGGAATCATGCTGGCTTCCTTTTTCCTGAAGGACTTGCGACTTCGGATCCATGATTGGATACGGTACGAATCGACCCATCGGCCTTCCTTCTGTCGGTGTTTTCTCGGAATCCCTTCCCGGGTTCTCCCGGTCGGTCACATGGGGCTTGCACTTTTAATCGGAAATGAGATCGGCCCTCTTGTCTTTGACATGATCGCCAGATTGTAGACCGGAACGTGGATTCCCGGTCGTATGCAAGGTCTTCCGGCTGGTTGGAGCGAGAGAAAATCCCTCTTCGGGATCGGGTGATTCCAGAGACATCGTGACTCCCTTTCATGTGAGGTCGGGAGTTTTTGAACCCATGGCTGATCCAGGAAAAGGGCGTTCAGGAGAACGGCTTTTTGATCAGGATCTCTTCCAGGATCCCGATCATCCGGTCGATTTCGTCTTCAGAGACCGTCAGGGCCGGCATGAAGCGAAGAGTGTCGGGACGCGGGGAGTTCAAGAGGAGCCCTAGGGAGAAGGCCTCCTTGACGATCCTGGCCCCTCCGTCCGAGTCCAGGCCCATGGCCAGCAGAAGTCCCTTTCCGCGAACCCGGTCGCCCTGACCCGCCCGCGAGGAAAGTTCTTCAAGGCGGGTTCTGAGGTATTCTCCCTTTTTCCTGACCCCCTCCAGAAAGTTCTGGCAAC
>DAHWBS010000012.1:246-33090 GCA_027323445.1 Leptospirillum sp. | reverse complement strand
GTGCCCCTGGCATGCTGGCTTCTCATTATGCTCCCGTCACTCCGCTTGAAATCCACCCGACAAACACATTGTGGCATCGGGTGCTTCAAATGGTCTGGCAGGGGAAAAATGTTGCCGTTCTGAAATTGGGAGACGACGGAAAAGCTTTTGAAAGCAGTAAAGTCACGATCATTTGCATGCCTCCAAAGGCGGTAGAATATGGGAGTAAGCTCTATTCGACCTTGCATCGTCTTGACCGCGGAGGTTTCGACTGTCTTTTGCTTGAGTTGCCACCGGATGCTTCTGAGTGGCTTGCGGTCAATGATCGGCTACGGCGTGCCGCTCAGTCACCCTCAAGGGAATAGATACAGCGCATGCTTCGGAGAGCGCTAAAAACGCGAGTGTTCGTGTTGATATATTTATCGAAAAGCGCAGTAAAACTCCGTAAGTAGCTGATATATAAGGAGTGTTATTCCACTGATATGAGTGGAAAGTCGCTTTGTCTGCATCTCTCCCTCACCTAAGCGCTTTTCGCTGCAGGTGGGGTTTCCGTTTTCATACCGGGTCTTCGACCGGACGACTTCCTGCGTCAGCCGTTCTTTCTTCCGCTCATTCTATGTTTCTTCAAGATAGATCTTCCGGATCCCCTGTAGTACGGTCGTTTGGTTCATTCTGAGTCCTTTCTGGACCCATTATGAAACCGGACAACCCTTGCGCTCCAAAACCGGACAGATGATGTGCTCCCTGCACTGATGCGAGAGAGAGTTGACAAGGCTGTCTTTTATGTTTATAATAGTTAATAGGTTAGTAACTATTATAAACATAAAAGCGATCGCGATCTCTTTTGGAGGGGAAATGGTCAAGCGTCAAATTCACGAGACAGACCTGTTGATCATTGGTGGCGGAACGGCCGGTTGCTTTGCGGCCATCAGTGCAAGAAGAGCTGCCCCCGATATCCGGGTGCTGATCCTTGAGAAGGCTCATATTGATCGTTCCGGCTGTCTTGCCGGAGGAATGAACGCCATCAATGCCTATATCAATCCAGGGGAAACCGTCGATTCTTTCGTGGATTATGTCCGCTTCGATTCCATGGGGATTTTGAGGGAAGACCTCGTCAGAACCCAGGCAGAACTCTTTTCCGAGGTTGTCCGTGAGCTTGAGCAAATGGGTTTGCCCATTGTGAAAGATGAGAATGGACAGTATTCCCCTCGTGGCCGCTGGAACATCAAAATTCATGGAGAGTCGCTAAAGTCCATTCTGGCGAGAAAAGTGGTCGAGTCGGGCGTGACGGTTCTCAATCGCGTTGTTGTCACGAATCTCATGATGCAGGAGGGGGCTGTTAGCGGTGCCATGGGATTTGGTGTTCGCGATGGAGAGTTTTACGTTGCCAGAGCCAGAAAAACGATCGTCGCCACAGGAGGAGCATCGGGGCTTTATCGTCCAAACAACGAAGGGGCTGCCCGACACACGATGTGGTACTCCCCCTTCAACACAGGTGCCGGATACGCGATTGGAATCAGGGCCGGTGCCGAGATGACAAGTTTTGAGCATCGCTTCATTGCTTTGAGGACGAAGGAAACACTGGCGCCCACCGGGACTCTGGCATTGGGTTTTGGTGCCCCGCAGGTGAATGCTCTTGGGGAAGAATTCATGAAGCTCAGATGGTCCGAATGGGGAGGTGAGGGAGCTCCGACTCCGATCCGGCTGGCCGCTCCGATGAAAGAGATCGAAGAGGGACGGGGTCCATGCTTTATGGATACCAGACATCTCTCTTCCGATCGGGTGAAAAAGCTCAAGGAAGCCTATCTGGACATGTATCCCAACACCGTTCTTTACTGGGCTTCCAGCGATATCGATCCTGGACGGGATCCCATCGAGATTTGCGGTACCGAGCCTTATGTCGTAGGCGGTCATTGTCAGGCTGGTTATTGGGTTGATGCCGGGAGGAGAACAACTCTTCCCAATCTCTTTGCCGCAGGGGATGTGGCAGGAGGAGCTCCATACAAGTTTGTCTCCGGCTGCTTCGCAGAAGGAAAAATTGCCGCTCTGACGGCTATTTCGGACATGCAGACGGAAAAAACGCCAATTCCCGGTCTTGATCTGGCCCAGGTGACCGAAGAGGAAGATCGTGTGTTTTCGTATCTCGATCATTCGAGAGGGGAATATTCTCCCGAGGAGATTGAGGAGCGCATGCAGAAAGTCATGGACGAATATGCCGGGGGGATACGAACCGCTTATAAAATGAATGAGGCGGGGCTTGCCATGGCCGATAACTACCTTCAGCGTATTGCATCAGATCTTCCCCGCATGAAAGCCAATGATCTCCATGAACTGATGAATGCGCATGAAGTCGTTGACCGGGTCGATGTTTCACGAGTTTTAGTCGCCCATCTCCGGGCCAGAAAGGAAAGCCGATGGCCAGGTTTCCAGAGCCGCACCGACTATCCTGAAACGGATTCTCTGAACTGGTCCGTTTTTGTCAATTCTGTGCGGGACCTTGAGACGGGAGAATCGAAGATTGTTTTAAGATCTCTTTCCGGAGGAGACGTTTTAAAAAGTGGTCATCAAGAGGATAAGGAGGTTTTCCATGGGAATTCGCATTGATCTCAACGTCTGCCATGGATGTGTCAAATTGCCTGAGGCAAGATGTGTCATGGCTTGTCCGGGGGACCTTATCGGAATCCGGAAGGAAGATCAGAAAGCCTTCATGCGCGTACAGGCCGATTGCTGGGACTGCTATGCCTGCGTCAAGCCCTGTCCGGTAGGTGCAGTTGAGGTGGTTCTGCCCTATTCTGTTGCGGCGGAAAATGCCCGCTTGATGCCAAAGGTCAGGCGGGAAAGCATACGATGGACTCTTGAAACGGCAGGGAAGGAGCCTGAGTTTTTTGACGCTCCGACTCGTGTGCCGGATGATCTGATCGCCGAAATGGGAGGGGCCTGATAGGCCTGGACTTCTGGTGTTGTATCTAAGAATTGAATCGTTCATCTGAAAGGAAAAAAAATGACGTTGTCCGTTCCTCACGGAGGTTCCCTTGTGATCAACTCCGTGGACCTTCATGAAAAGGAGTCTCTTCTCAGGGAGCTGAAAAAGGCTCCTTCGGTAACCCTTGATCCACGGGAAATCTCCGATCTCATTTTGTTGTCCGAGGGGGGGCTTTCCCCGCTGGATGGTTTTATGGACGAAGCCGCATGGACCTCTGTTGTCGAACGCATGAGGCTTCCAAACGGCCTTCTCTTTCCGCTTCCTGTTGTTTTGCCAGTTGTTGAAGAATTGGCAAAAACGTTTAAAAAAGGAGATCTTGTTGCGCTAAAGGATGAGAATGGAAAAATCCTGGCTGCACTCAATGTAAGCGATGTCTTCAAAAGAGATATTCAGAAAGAGGCCCGGGAAGTTTATCGAACGGAAGATCCCGCCCATCCAGGCGTGAATTACCTTTTGTCCGTTTCGTCATTTGCCGTTGCCGGCAAGGTTCGTGTGGTCGAAAATCTGTCTGGCGGGGTTTTTTCGAACAGACGGATGACTCCTACCGAGACAAGAAATCTCTTCAACCATCACAGCTGGTCGACTGTTGTGGGTTTTCAGACAAGAAATCCCATTCACCGTGCCCATGAGTATATTCAAAAGTGCGCACTGGAACTGGTCGATGGTCTCCTTGTCCATCCTCTGGTGGGAGAAACCAAGGAAGATGATGTCCCCGCATCCGTCCGGATGGATTGTTACGAAGCTCTCCTGTCCCGATACTACCCTTCAAACCGCGTGGTTCTTGGTGTCTTTCCCGGTTCAATGCGGTATGCCGGACCAAGGGAGGCACTTTTTCACGCCCTGATTCGCAAAAACTATGGGTGTACACACTTTATTGTCGGTCGCGATCATGCGGGTGTCGGTTCGTACTATGGTCCTTTTGAGGCCCATGATCTATTAAAAGAGTTCGATTACGACGATCTGGGCATTGTTCCGATCTTTTTTGATACGGCTTACTATTGCCGCTCCTGCGAGGCAATGGCTTCTCACAAGACATGTGGCCATTCAGAGGATTCCAGGATTCTTCTGTCGGGGACCCAGGTTCGAAAGATGCTTCGTGAAGGGATGGCTCCTCCTCCGGAAATGACCCGGCCTGAAGTTGCAAAAATCCTGATCAGCCATTATTCGAAAGCATCCATGCCTGTTTCCTGAAACCTCTTTTTGTTTTAACCGGAAGAGAAGTTCTTCTCTTCCGGTTTCCTCCTGAACAGATTGTTCGTGCATTTTCCTTCCCGGGCCACAAGCCAGAAGGGAACAAGCGGACGGTTCTGTTTTTCTTTTTCCCGCTTTTTCTGTTGTGTCCTGACGGTAACTCCGAACCGCTGTTACTCCGCCTGTACTTCCCTGATAGTTCTTCCGATGCCAGCGGATTCCCGTCGAATGGTTTCTTGCTCTCCAGGAAGGTGCCGTTTTAAGATTGTTGATCAGTGTTGAGATGTTTGATTCCGGGTGGGTCCCTCAAAAGGCGAGTATGATCCGTTTCTCCGCCGAATTTAAGGAAGGCGGATCACTTGCTCATCAGAATCTCGACAAAGGTGCCATGCAAATATTACCGGAGATCCGGGGTCAGGACCTTTCTCCGATAGGTTGCGACACAGACAATATGCAGCTTGAGAAAATAGACGACAGAAAAGCTCGGACTAACGAATAGCGGACAGGATATTTTTAGAGAGAGGAAATTGGGAATGATTGAAACAAAAGGTTATGCGGCAATGTCTGCAGGGCAACCCCTTGAACCATTTTCTTTTTCAAGGAGAGATCTTTCTCCAAATGATATTTTGGTGGAGATCCTCTATTGCGGGATCTGCCATTCCGATATCCATCAGGTGAAAAACGAATGGGGCGGAGCAACCTTTCCCCTTGTTCCCGGACATGAAATTGTAGGCCGTGTTGTAAGGGGTGGTTCCTCTGCAAAGCGTTTTTCTGTCGGTGACGCGGTCGGGATAGGGTGTTTTGTCGATTCCTGCGGAACGTGTGATTCCTGCAGGGAGGGCTTGCAGCAGTACTGCACAGGGGGACTGGTCTGGACCTACAACTCCAGGGACAGGGACGGGAATATGACCCAGGGGGGATATTCCCGGATGATTGTGATCCGGGAGGACTATGCTCTTAAAATTCCGGAAAATCTGCCGCTTGAAACGGTTGCGCCCCTTTTATGCGCAGGAATCACAACCTATTCTCCCCTTCGGAAGTTCAATGTGGGAGCTGGAACCCGCGTAGGAGTCATGGGGCTTGGAGGTTTGGGCCATATGGCTGTGAAGCTTGCCTCCAGAATGGGGGCCGATGTCACTGTTCTCTCCCATTCTCCGAAAAAAGCGGCTGACAGCAGGAATCTAGGAGCCACCGGGTTTGTAGATACTCATGATGCAGCAGCCGTAGCCAGGCTTTCTGAAACCCTTGATGTGATTATCGATACCATTTCGGCCCCACATGACCCCAATCTCTATCTGGGCCTTTTAAAACGGGATGGAGCGATGGTTCTTGTCGGTGTTCCCGAATCCCCGCTTGCCGTTCATGCGTTCAGCCTGATTGGCAGAAGGCGAACACTGACGGCATCCCTGATTGGCGGACTTCCGGAAACACAGGAGCTTCTGGATTTCTGCGGCAGGGAGAACATCGGTGCCGATGTCGAGGTGATTGCGGTCTCCGAGGTGAACAAGGCTTATGAAAGAACTCTGTCAGGAGATGTTCGTTACCGGTTCGTTATTGATATGAAATCACTGGATTGAGAAATGTCTGAAAAGACTGAATGGATCTTTTCACTTCTTGCGGATATGCATGGCAGGCTTTTTTTCAAATTAAAAAAGGGGGGGGCTTTTTTGGCCCTCCTGTTTTTATCTTTCCTTTTATCCATTCCCCACACATCCTATGCTCTGACAAAAAAAGAAGCGATTCTCCTTGCCCGGAAAGCTGAAAAGGGAGATCGTCGGTCTTTTTCCCGCTTGAATCATCTCGCCATGAAGGGAGACCTCTGGTCCGAGATTGTTCTGGGAGACTATTATTTGCGGGGAAAGAGCGGCAAAAAAGATCCGGTGAAATCGTTCAGGTGGTATCTTAAGGCCGCCAGAAAGGGTAACCCTGATGCCGAGACGGATGTCGGTGCCGCATATTTCTATGGAGAAGGTGTTCCGGCCAACTATCTTATCGCCAGAGACTGGTTTTATAAATCAGCCGTTCAGGGCTTTGTCAACGGGGAAAACTGGATGGGAACGCTTTATGCTTCCGGTCTTGGTGTTTCGAAAGACATTCCCGAAGCGATGATCTGGTATCGAAAGGCTGCGGCGGGAGGTGATGCCGGTGCGGCGACCGACCTCGGTGTCATTTATCAGGATGGTCTTTTGGGGAGGAAAGACTTTGCCAGAGCAAGACAATGGTTCAAAGTCGCTGTTTCAAGAAATGATCCTCAGGCGATGGCGATGCTCGCTTCACTCTACAAGTACGGTCAGGGTGTTCCCAGAGATTTCTCCAAAGCGGTTTTCTGGTATCAAAAGTCAGCGGCGCTCGGTTCTGTTGTTGCGGCCTATGGGCTTGGTATCTGTTATGCGCAGGGTCAGGGAGTTCCCAAAGATCGGGTCAGGGCCTATGCATGGCTATCGAGAGTATTGACCGCTTCGAAAATTCATTCAAAAACATGGATGGTTGTCAAAAGAGAAATTGCCTATCTTGCCAGGAAAATGTCTTCAGATCAGTTGGCAAAGGCCAAGGCGTTATCGATGAAACTCCCTGGTGCGTGACGGATCGTCAGGACGCTGCCCATCTCTTTCCCCGCTCATTTGATTTTTTGCGCACTTGACAAGAACCATTTCGGGTGTACTCTCAAATCATTCCCACTATCTGAAATCATTCATAGGTTGCGTCCTTTCCTGGCGGCTGGAGGCTTTTTGCCTTTCCTGTCGCGAGGAGCTGTCCGGTTTCTGTTTTCCTTCCGTGGGGGAGGGTCTTGTGGGAGTGCATGCACTGGGAACGAATCCATTTTTGGAAAACAACTTCTCTTTGAAGGAGGGTAAGCCATGGAGACGACACAGGTTAAAAAAGAAGAGATCCTCATGAAAGCGGAAAAAAAAGGGAGGCTTGCGTTAATTGATCCGGCTCCGGATCCGACCGAAGATGGGCTGATTTCCTGGAAACAGAATGTGAGAGGGTATTTTGGATCGGTTTGTGACGACCTTGTGACGGAGTACCATGTTCCGGAGATGAGGAGTGAGATCCTGGCGGCTCTCGAGCGGGGTTGTGAGGTCTTGATCAAGCGCCAGCCAGTGATGGATGTTCCTCATGAAGAAGCCATCCGGCATCTGAAGGAAGTCTTTGCGGAGCTTCATTAGGAGGGGCTGGATTCCGGATCCTGAAAAGGGAGGCCCAAGGTCTCCCTTTTTTGTTGTTTCTTGTGAAAAGCGGAAGACTTTTTGTCATGAAGAGATCTTCGATCAAAGGATGAGAGCGCCACTTTCCCCGGTTCTAAAGGAGTGAGTCTCCAGAAGAGAGGCGGTGTTTGCGAAGGGTCCGGGAACGCGTCACAATGCATCTGAGAAATACAGGAGGTTATGGAAGCCAGACCTGTTTCAGGGTTGCTTTTGGCTTGCTTCCGTAAAGGTTGATGTCAATCAGCAGGGTGGGGTTGTCATTCGGTGATAGTGGCTGTCGTCAATCCAGGTTCATCAACGATCAAGCTGTCGTTGTGGAAGGACAATAACAGAATCGGGACTTCTACCGTCCCGTTTCATGACCGTCCTGAGCTTTTGGACAGGGCTCTTTCCTCCTTTTTCTCCGGAAATTCGGACAGTCCTCCGGAAGCTGTGGGTGTCAGGGTTGTTCACGGTGGCTCGCTTTTCAGGGATCCGGTTCTTTTTCATGAAAAACTCTTTGATGATCTAGAACGCCTTCGTCCACTTTCTCCTCTGCATACAGACGGTGCGATCCGGACCATTAACGCTTTGAAACGAATTTTTGCAAACTGTCCCATTGTATTGTCCTTTGATACGTCTTTCC
The DNA here is from genome assembly GCA_027323445.1 of Leptospirillum sp. GTDB lineage: Bacteria > Nitrospirota > Leptospirillia > Leptospirillales > Leptospirillaceae > Leptospirillum. The sequence goes on along the minus strand of DAHWBS010000012.1, from coordinate 25,103 downwards.
ATCGCACGCTTCCTCCGGTGGCTTTTCATTACCCTGTTCCGAACTCCTGGTTCCATGATCACGGGGTAAGACGCTATGGCTTTCATGGCCTGTCTTACGACTACATCGCTCACAGATTAAAAGAGCTTTTTAAGCCTGAGGAGGCCCTGCGGACCGTTGCCCTCCATCTCGGGAACGGTGCTTCGGCCTGTGCGATTCATTCAGGTGTGTCCATTGATACAACAATGGGTTTGACTCCTATGGAAGGTTTGATGATGGGGACGAGATCCGGCTCCATCGATCCGGGAATTCCCTTTTATTTGGGAACAAAAGGGCTTTCGCCAGAGGAGATTGAAAAGGATCTGAATCACCAGTCGGGACTTTTGGGCGTCTCAGGGCTTGACAGCGACCTCGTTGTGCTGGAGAAGGCTTATCGTTCAGGACACAAAGAGTCAGAAATGGCTCTTTCCATGTTTGCAAGGAGAGCGGCTCAGGCGGTTTCTCAGATGGCGACATCGATGGGGGGGATTTCCTGTCTGGTTTTTGCCGGAGGGATAGGAGAACATTCAAGCCTGATGAGAAACTGGATTGCAAGAGATCTTGGCTTTTTGGGAATCGCCCTTGATTCCGGGAAAAACCAAGAAAATGGGCAATCCTCGACTGACCGGATCATTTCTCCTATTGGCTCCCGCGTCAGCGTGGCGGTTATTTCCACAAAAGAAGACTGGACAATTTCGAGAGACGCCCATCTTGTACTGGGTCAATGATAAACATCATAGATCGCCGATCCTCTTTGTCGGGTGGTATGAACGTTCCTTTGGTATCCATAACTTGTTCGATTCTCATGGCAGGTATTTCAATTGCCGTAATATAAAAAAATTTCGCAGCAGCAGTCAGTCTGTCTTGTAAAATCTGTCCTGTTGAGCGATTATGAGTTTTCCTGTTTGTTTTTTGCTCGATATATCCTTCATGATCTCCACATCTTGATTCCTTTAAATCCTTAGAATCTTGCTCTGTAACAAAGGGGGGTCTCCCTGGAATTTTGATCCTGATACATTGAAGAAAAAGGCTAAGGTCCGGTTCAAACCTCAGAAGGAGCGATGAATGACGATCAACCCCCTTGCGGGAAAACCCGCGTCTCCTGATACTCTGCTCGATGTCTCAAAGCTTGTAACCGCCTATTTTACGGAAATGCCCGATCCCAGGGTTCCGGGAGAAAGGGTCTCTTTCGGAACCTCCGGTCACAGGGGATCTTCCTTTACCCGATCATTTAATGAAGAACATATCTTGTCCATCACCCAGGCGATCTGCCTGTATCGGAAGTCTCAGAAGATCGATGGTCCTCTCTATCTGGGAATTGATACCCATGCCCTTTCTCTGCCGGCGATGGTTACTGCCCTTGAAGTTCTTTCCGCAAATGAGGTTGATGTCTTTCTTGCCATCAACGACGAGTTTACCCCGACCCCGGTGATATCCCATGCAATTTTGACCTATAACGCCAACAGGAAGAGAGGCCTTGCTGACGGGATAGTCATTACCCCATCGCATAATCCTCCCCAGGATGGGGGTTTTAAGTATAACCCGCCTAACGGGGGCCCGGCGGATGCTTCCATTACCGGTTGGATCGAGAGCAAGGCCAATGGATTGATGGAGGACTGTCTCCAGGGAATCAGGCGTATCTCTTATGCCAGGGCCCTGAAGGCTCCGACAACACATCGACATGATTTCCTGGGTTCCTATGTTGGGGATCTTGGAAATGTTGTCGATATGGAGTTGATCAGAGATTCAAAAATCCGGATGGGGGTTGATCCTCTGGGCGGAGCCGGAGTGCACTACTGGAGAAGGATCGCCGAGCAATACAAGCTGGATTTGACCTGTGTTAACGAGATGGTCGATCCGACCTTCCGCTTCATGACCCTTGACTGGGATGGGCAAATCCGGATGGACCCCTCTTCGCCTTATGCCATGGAATCGCTGGTTGCCATGAAGGATCGTTTTGACATCGCCTTCGCGGCGGATACGGACCATGACCGGCACGGTATCGTCACGAAAAGTGGTGGCCTGATGGCTCCGAATCATTATCTGTCCGCTATGGTGAGCTATCTTTTCACACACAGGCCAAAGTGGTCGGAAAAGGCCAGAGTGGGAAAGACGCTGGTTTCCTCGCAGATGATCGATGCTGTGGCCAGGGAGCTTGGCAGGGCTCTTTACGAAGTTCCGGTTGGCTTTAAGTATTTCGTCGATGGTCTTATGGATGGAAGCCTTGGTTTTGGTGGAGAGGAAAGTGCCGGTGCCTCCTTCCTCAGGATCGATGGTGGCGTATGGTCGACGGACAAGGATGGAATCATTCCTGGATTGTTGTCTGCAGAAATGACCGTCAGGATGCAGATGGATCCATGTACGTCCTACAGTCATCTTTGCGAGCGCTTCGGACACCCGGCTTATCGCCGGATCGACGCTCCGGCGACAGACTGGCAGAAATCACTCCTGAAGAACCTCACTCCAGAGAAGGTTCGTTCGGAAGAGCTTGCGGGAGAAAAGATCATTGAATGCCTGACAAAGGCTCCCGGCAACAACCAGTCCATCGGAGGACTGAAGGTTGTGACCAAAAGCGGATGGTTTGCGGCAAGACCATCGGGAACCGAAAGTATCTACAAGATTTATGCCGAGAGCTTTGCGGGAGAGGAGCATCTTTCCCGGATACTTTCAGAAGCACAGGAGATTGTGGATAAAGCGTTGTCTTCATGATTCCATTTTTTGAAACTTCGAGATGAAGGGAGATCAATGGCCAGGAAAGCAGCTTTAAAAGGTGCGACGAACCAGCGTTATACCACCAGACATTCAGATGTCGAGGGATTTGATTCACTGGCGGAGCTGGCGCTTGATATGCGGTGGTCCTGGAACCATTCCGCGGATTTGGTATGGCGCCATCTCGACCCTGATTTGTGGGAATTGACCCATAACCCATGGGCGGTACTCCAGACTGTTTCTCGGGACAGGATCCTGGAGGCCTTTTCGGATCCTTCTTTTCGGAAGGATGTGGCAAGGCTTTTAAAAGAAAAAATGAAGTCTACTGAATCACCGGCATGGTTTCAGATGACATACAAAGACTCACCCCTTGAAACGGTTGCCTATTTCAGCATGGAATTCATGTTGAGTGAAGCTCTTCCTATCTACTCCGGAGGGCTTGGAAATGTAGCGGGAGACCAGCTCAAGGCCGCAAGCGATCTGGGTGTACCGGTCGTGGGTATCGGTCTTTTGTATCAGCAGGGGTATTTTCGCCAGGTCATCGACAATGGAGGAAACCAGCAGGCTCTTTATCCCTATAACGACCCAGGAAGCCTCCCCATCACACCGGTTCGGGAACCCAATGGAGAATGGCTCCGATTGTCGGTCGACATGCCATCGGCAAAGATGTGGCTCAGGGTCTGGCACGTTAAGGTCGGAAAGGTAAGGTTGTACCTTCTGGACTCCAATGACCTGGCCAATCATCCCTCCCACCGTCAAGTGACGAGCGAACTTTACGGTGGAGGGTCACCTCTCAGGCTGAAACAGGAAATTGTTCTTGGAATCGGTGGCTGGAGGCTGCTTCGAAAACTGGAAATCGATGCAAACGTTTGTCATTTGAACGAAGGGCATGCCGCTTTTGCCATTCTCGAACGGGCCAGGGAGCAGATGGAAAAGACCGGGCAATCTTTTGACGAGGCTCTTTCGACCACAAGGGCCGGGAACCTCTTTACGACGCACACTGCAGTGTCTGCGGGATTTGATCGATTTGAGCCGTCCCTGATGGACCGCTATTTCAGGACGTATTCCGAGAAAGAGCTCGGGATCGGCTTTGATGAATTTCTTTCTCTCGGAAGAGTGAGCCCCGAAGATTCCGGGTCGCTTTTCAATATGGCACACCTTGCGATGAGGGGCAGCGGCCAGGTCAATGGTGTGAGTGCGCTTCATGGTCGCGTCAGTCGTCATATTCTGGGAGACCTTTTCCCCAGATGGCCGATATCTGAGGTTCCGATCGGCCATGTGACCAATGGGGTTCATTCTCCCAGCTGGGATTCTGAGGGTGCAGATGCCCTGTGGAGCAATGCCTGCGGAAAGGGCCGCTGGCTATTGCCGACAGAATCCCTTGAAAGCGATATCCGGCGCTTGCCTGACGAGGCTCTTTGGAAATTCAGAAATGCTTCCCGAAAAACATTTATTTCCTACGCAAGGGAGCATCTTGCCCGGCAGATGAAGGTTGCGGGTGAGCCTCCGGAGCAGATCGAACGGGTTTCCTCATTCTTCTCGCCCGATGTTTTGACAATCGGATTTGCGCGGCGATTTGCAACCTACAAGCGTCCCAACCTTCTTTTATTTGACCCTGATCGTCTGATTCGTCTTCTTCATCACCCGAAGGGTCCTGTACAGATAGTGATTGCAGGAAAGGCACATCCGGCGGATCTTGCCGGCCAGGAAATGGTCCGGCAATGGACCTCCTTTATAAGGAGGCCTGAGGTTTCAGGACGGGTCATGTTTTTATCGGATTATGACATGCTGTTGAGTGAGCGTCTTGTTCAGGGGGTTGATCTCTGGCTCAATACCCCAAGAAGGCCATGGGAAGCTTGTGGAACAAGCGGTATGAAAGTTCTGGTCAATGGAGGACTGAATTTTTCGGAGCTCGACGGATGGTGGGCGGAAGCCTATACGCCCAAGGTTGGCTGGGCCCTTGGTGACGGGCTCGAACATGGGGACGATCCGGAATGGGATCATGTAGAGGCGGAGTCTCTCTATGAAAAACTCGAGGAGGAGGTTGTTCCGGCTTTCTACGACCGGGACCGGAACAACCGTCCGGAGGGCTGGATCCAGAAAATCAGGGAAAGCATGGCTTGCCTGACCCCCCGATTTTCAAGCAACCGGGCGGTCAGGGAGTACACCCAGAGATATTATCTTCCTGCAGCCGAAAGTGTTCGCTTGAGATCAGCAGAGAATGGAGCTCTCGGGACCAGAATTTCCATCTGGAAGAAAAAATTGGTGGAAAACTGGGACACGCTCAAAATCCGGAAAGCGTTGTTATCGAATGGCGAAAATGGCTTTGTTTTTTCCGTGTCGATCGATCCGGGAAAGATGGATTCATCAGAGTTTTCTGTAGAAATCTATGCCGATGGCGGTCCGGATTTGCCTGTCTTCCGGCAAACGATGGAGATGGCTTCGGCGAATCCTTCCGGCGATAGGCTCTATACGGCAAGCGTATCCTCCAATCGCCCGCCGGGAGACTATACCGCCCGTGTTATACCCTGTTTTCCGGGTGTATCTGTACCGCTTGAGACATCACAGATCCTGTGGCAAAGATAAAATTAAAGAAGGAGGTCGCTCTTGAAAGCAGAGAAAACTGGCAGTCGTTTTGAACTGGGTATGATCGGTCTTGGAGTCATGGGCCGGAACCTTCTCCTGAACATGGCCGACCACAGCTTTCCTGTGGCCGGATATGACAGGGATCCGGCCAAAGTGAATGCCTTTTTGAAAGAAGGGGCCAGCCACGATGTCAGTGGTTCAAGCGATCTCGCCGCATTCATCGGTCTTCTGAAAAAACCGCGGGCGGTCATGATGCTTGTCCCGGCAGGTCTGGCGGTCGACTCGGTCATCAATGAGCTTCTCTCCTTTCTGGAGCCCGGAGATCTGATTATTGATGCCGGGAATTCTGACTACAAGGATACGGACATCCGAGAGAAAGCCCTTTATGCAAAAGGGATATGGTTCATGGGAATGGGCGTTTCTGGTGGGGAAAAGGGGGCTCGCTACGGACCAAGCATCATGCCGGGTGGGCGTCCCGAAGCCTATGAGCGGGTGAGGCCCATCCTTGAGGCATCCTCTGCAAAGGTCAAGGGGGAACCATGTGTGACCCATATCGGACCTGGGTCCGCAGGCCACTTCGTCAAGATGGTGCATAACGGGATCGAGTACGCCCTGATGCAGTTGATTTCCGAATCCTATGATCTGATGAAACGGGGTCTTGGTCTGGGAAATCGGGAGCTGGAGCAGGTTTACAAGGACTGGAACAAAAAAGAACTTTCCGGTTACCTGATGGAGATCACAGGCGAAATTTTTGGTCGCAAGGATCCGGAAACAAAAAAGGATCTGATCGATGAAATCAAGGGTGCCGCGGCTCAAAAGGGAACCGGGATGTGGACTTCTGAAAGCGCGATGGAGCTTTCTGTACCCACTCCGTCGATTGATGTGTCGGTTGCCATGAGGAATTTGTCTGTTCTTCATGATGAACGGAGTATTGCTAAATCCAATCTTCCCCGTCCTTTGGTGTCCTTCTCCGGAGATTGCGGCGAGTTTGTCAAAAGGCTTGAAAGTGCCTTGTACGCTTCGATGCTTCTGGTCTATTCCCAGGGTATGGCTCTTTTATCGGTGGCCTCTTCCCACCATGGGTATGGCCTGGACCTTGAAGCGATCGCCCGGATCTGGCGGGGGGGATGCATTATCCGTGCCACTATTCTGGAAGATATCCGGAATGTGTACAGACGTTCTCCCGCTCTTCCCAATCTTCTTCTTGATCCTGCCTTTTCAAAAATCGTGGCAGACCATCAGGAGAGCTTGAGGTCGGTCGCAACAGAAGCGATCAGGATGGGAATCCCTGTTTCGGCCATTCTATCGACATTATCCTATCTTGATGCTTATCGAAGCGAATGGCTTCCGTCGAACCTTATTCAGGCCCAGCGTGATTTCTTCGGATCGCATACTTATGAGCGAATCGACCGCACAGGTGTCTTTCACACAGATTGGGACGAATCATGATGGCCCCGAATCATGACAAGGCCCCCGCAACGATCTTTGTCATTTTCGGGGGTGGCGGGGATCTGACCTGGCGGAAGCTGGTCCCAGCCCTTTTTGATCTGTTCCGGGCCAAAAGCATCACAAATCATTTTGCGATCATCTGCGTGGACCGGAATGACTTTGAGGAGGACAAGCTCAGAAAACACTTTTTTGATGGGGTGAACTCTTTTTCCAGAGTGGGAAAAGTGTCTGCAGATGACTGGAATATCTTTGCCAGCCAGATTTTCTACCTCAGGGGGGATTTTAAAAAATCAGAAACCTATTCGGCTCTTTCGGTTCGTTGCAAGGAGATTGATGATTTATGGAAGGAAAAAACCCAGCGTATTTTTTACATGGCGACCCCCCCAAGCCTTTTTGGGGAGATTCCGAAGTATCTGAAAGCCTCTGGTCTGTCCGATGATATCGAGTGTTCAAGACTTGTGATCGAAAAACCCATAGGTTATGACCGTGAGTCTTCCCGGGCATTGAACCAGACACTTGCCGAGAGTTTTGATGAGTCACAGATTTTTCGGATCGACCATTATCTGGGGAAGGAAACGGTCCAGAATATTCTGGCTTTCCGGTTTGCAAATCCTATCTTTGAACCTCTCTGGAATCGCCATTATGTTGAATGTGTCACGATCACGGTTGCTGAAACGGTTGGAGTTGAGCACAGGGGGTCTTACTTTGACGGGGCCGGAACGCTCAGGGATATGGTCCAGAACCACCTGATGCAGCTTTTGTGTCTTGTGGCGATGGAGCCAATGGTTGATTTTGATGCTGATGAGATCAGGAATAAAAAAGTTGATGTTCTCCATGCCGTTCGTCCGATAGCAAGGGATATGGTTCATTCGGTGGCCGTCAGAGGGCAATATGGAGACGGCTGGATCGCTCAGAAAAAGGTGCCTGGATATCGGGAGGAAGAAGGCGTTTCGAAGGATTCCGGAACGGAGACCTTTGCGGCACTGAAGCTTTTTGTTGATAACTGGCGTTGGCAGAATGTTCCGTTTTACCTCCGAACGGGAAAGAGACTGCCCCGACAAATTTCTGAAATTGTCATTACCTTTCGCCAGGTGCCACATCGTTCTTTCCCGATGGAAGCCTCTCTTGGCTGGCAGCCGGCAAGGCTTGTGATCTCCATTCAGCCGGAAGAGGGGATCATTCTTCGTTTTCAGGCCAAATATCCGGGCCAAAAGCTCCATCTTCGTCCTGTTGAGATGAAGTTTTCCTACCAGGAATCGTTTATGACTCCTTCGCCGGAAGCTTATGAAACTCTTCTTTGGGATGTCATGCGAAATGACGCCACATTATTCATGCGTTCGGACCAGATTGATGCAGCGTGGAGCCTTCTGTCTCCGGTGATTGAAACGTGGTCCATGGCACCGCCGAGCGACTTTCCAAATTATCCCGCTGGCTCCTGGGGACCTGAAGCAACGCTTGGTCTTTTGGAAAAACCTGAGCATTTCTGGCCGATATACAATGAACCGGATGGGTTGTCGAAGAAAAAGCATTCATGAGTTCCACTCAAAAATCAGGGAAAGGAGGTTCGGTGAAAAGTTCATTTTCCCGCTTCCGGGTCAAGGAAGGATCACGGGTGGATCTTGCCCGCTATCCGACCCTGACGGAGCCTTTGTACAAGTCGAAAAGTCAGTATGAAAAGATTTTGAAAAAGCATATCGGGGAGCTTTCAAGTCAGCAGTATCTTCTTTATGCGTCAAACAGCCATTCTCTTTTATTGATCTTTCAGGCGATGGACGCTGCTGGAAAAGATGGAGCGATTTCGCATGTGATGTCAGGGGTCAACCCCCAGGGGTGTCAGGTCTACAGTTTCAAACACCCGAGTGCTGAGGAACTTGAGCACGATTTCCTTTGGCGCACATCGAGGTGTCTTCCGGAAAGGGGGCGAATCGGTATTTTCAACAGATCCTATTATGAAGAGGTTCTGATTGTCAGGGTTCACCCGGAGATCCTTTCAGCCCAGGGGCTTTCGGATCTTCCGAAAGATGAGAGCACCATCTGGGCCAATCGTTACCAGTCCATTACAGAGCTTGAAAAACATCTCACCAGAAACGGGACAAGGGTCATCAAGTTTTTTCTGCACCTTTCAGAGGAGGAGCAACGGAAACGGTTCCTTGAACGTATCGACAATCCAGATAAAAACTGGAAGTTTTCGGCAGCGGACATGGCCGAGCGGAAGTTCTGGGGGAAATATATGCATGCGTATGAGGAGTGCCTGTCTCATACCAGTCTTGAACAGGCACCATGGTATATTATTCCTGCCGATGACAAGAAAAATGCCAGACTTTTTATTTCCGGGATCATTCTTGAAACCATGAAGGACCTCGATATGAAGATCTCCCCGGTGGGAGCTGACCGGATCAGGGAGCTCAAAGCCATACGGAAGCAGCTTGCCCCCTGAGCATTTCCTTAGTCTTCCGGATGGTCGATCTTTTTATATACACCGTAAATGAAAGGTGTGTTCTGGATCTCAAACCGGTTTTGTTCTCTTTTTCTGAAAGCTTTCTGAAGTTCTCCATCGGTATCCCGGTCAAGATGGCACCCGTCAGCCAAATGCTTCCAGAGGGGTGTGATCGTTCGCTGGAAAGCGGCCATCCATCTCTTTTCGCTTTTGACATGTTCAAGCACCAGAAGTTTTCCACCCGGTTTTAACACCCGCTCGATCTCTTTTGCTGTCAAAGGTAGGTTTCCTACAGAACAAAGCACAAGGGTAACGAGGACGGTATCGAAGGAGTGATCCCTGAAAGGGAGTTCGGATCCGGATCCAATAACGGGCTCTCCAAGTTGCTTCAGGGATTTCTTCAGGGCCTGCTTCATCATCCATGGATTATATTCCAGAAAAATCTTCTGTCCCTTTCGATCAAGGTAGGGGAGGTTGGCACCGGTTCCGGCTCCAATCTCGAGAAGGTTTCCTTCGACTTCGGGGAGAAGACTTTTTCTGACGGCAGAGAAATGTGTCCTTTCCATTCCCTGGATCAACCGGTCATAAAATTGAGCGAACAACTTGGAGGCCATGTTATTCCTTTCCCTATGGGCGGGGCTGATTTGATTATTAAATTTTATCGAATTGTCAGAAAAACGATTTTTCCCCTGTTTTCAGGATATCTCCTCCAGAGACATTCTTGTTCAAAAAAACAAATTGATGCAAAATAAACAGGAATTGATTTTTCTGGAATCTGCTCATTTCAGATTCCAGAATGTTTTCTGAGCAGGGAGTAAAAGTGAATAACGGTTACTTTAAAGATATTCTTTCAAGACTTGAGCGCAGGGACGATTGTTTTGTAGGGCATTTTTCTGGATACCTCCTCGAAAGTGTTTTTCAGCCAATCTTTAGCTTGTTCCATTGCCGCACAGGCGGAGCAGAAGCTCTTGTAAGAGGCATTGCCCCTGACGGTCGCAGGGTCTCTGCGATGGAGGTATTGGCTCTTCCCGGACAAAATGGAGGGGAAAGGGTTTTTCTGGACCGCCTTCTTCGCGCACTGCATCTGGCCAATCTTTCACTCCGACGAAAAGAAAAGCAATGGCTCTTTTTAAATCTGGATCCTTATGCGGCTGTTGCGGGACGTGAATATGGCAGCTTTTTTGAAGAGATCCTTTCTCACTTTTCCGTCCTGCCTTCTCAGGTGGTTGTCGAGATTCTGGAAAGCGGGATCGACGATGAAAAGAGTTTGTCGGAAGCCGGTGCTTACTATCGGCAGATAGGATGCCTTCTGGCGGTTGATGATTTTGGTGCGGGGCATTCAAATTTTGACCGGATCTGGTCGTTCAAGCCGGATCTTGTGAAAGTGGACCGATCGATGATTCAGGGAGCTGCAGAAAACAAAAGGATTCGTCGACTCCTTCCGGGGATTGTTTCCCTTCTTCGGGAGTCTGGGGCCCTTGTTGTTCTGGAAGGCGTTGAAACAGAGACGGAAGCAAGGGTGGTGTTTGAAACGGAAGCCGATTTTGTTCAGGGATTCTATTTTGCCAGGCCATCATCGGTTTTTTCTGGCGTCACTCCCATGTCGGAAAAGAGAATAGATGAATCACTTCTCTCTGTGCTGAGAAAGGATAAAAGTGAAGAGTCCATCTTGAAAATCGGGGAATCGCTCCTGTCTTTTTCGAAAAAAATGATAACAAAAAATGTGGAAGACGATGTTCGGAGTACCTTTAATGATCTGGGAATCATTCGATTCTATATGCTCGACAGACAGGGATTTCAACGGGGAGAAACGGTTACTTTAAGAGATGTCAAAAACTTTTGCGATAGTCGATTCGACCCGGTTCAGGATGCCAAAGGAGCAAACTGGGCCAGGAGAGGATATTTTCAAAGTGCCATCAATAACAAGGGAGTTATCCAGATTTCGCCACCATACCTTTCCCTGACAGGGGCACATCTTTGCCGGACTGTTTCAATCGCAGTGGAAGGTTCCTCGGACGTTGTCGTTTTTTGTGTCGATGTCGACTGGTCAGACGCTTCCTGCTAGGAGCTTCAGGATGTTTTCCGCTGGGGTTCAGAAATCCCAGTTTGAAACAGGCGGTAGTGTTTCAAAGCCCGGCCGAGCGAAAAAATACCCTTGAAAAAGATAGATGCCCATATCCCGAAGGATTCTTGCCTCTTGAGCGGTTTCTACTCCTTCTCCTATAACCTTGATTGAAAGAGCTTGGCAAAGTTTGACGATCGCTTCAACAATGATGGTTTTGGTCTTGTCGTTTTGAATTTCTGAGATCAGCTGCCGGTCAAGCTTCAGGTATTCAGGTCTGAGCTGGGCCAGAAGGTTCAGGCTGGAGTACCCCTCTCCAAAATCATCGATAGCGACCAACAGGCCATGCTTTCGGTAGCCATCAAGAACGTTCCTCAGAAAGTTCGGGTTTTCGATTTTCTCTTCTTCTGTGGTCTCAAGGATGATTTTCTCCACAGGAAATTTCATCTTCCGGGCGACTTCGAGCGTGAGTTGTATACAGTGGTCAGGGTTGTATACGGCGTTGACAAGAAAATTGATGTTGAGGAAAGTATCAACGCCAAGATGGCTTGCAAGGGTGATAACTTTTGCCCGGCAGAGCTGGTCAAAGCGGAATCGGGTCCCCCAGTCGACGCGGGAGAGGATTGTCTGGGCTCCTTCGCCATGAATTCCCCGAATAAGGGCTTCATAGGAATGAGTTGTTCTTGCATTGATATCCACAATCGGCTGGAAAGCAAACGTGAAGTCAAACGGCAGGAAATTGTCTGCATCACAGCGATCACAGGTCAGTGTTTCGAGTCTGGCGGCAATTTCTTCAGAGCTTGGCGCAACTGAAAGCTTGGGATTGCTCATTTCTCCGATCTCCACTGGGAATATAATTTTTTGGAGTGTAGCACCCTGTATGCTGTATTGACTAGATTGGATCAGTTGGAAGCTATGGATGGGGATGTATCAAATGTTTTATTGAGTGATGCAGGATTGCTGCATGGAATAGATGGCGTCCCCAACCGGATTTGAACCGGTGTTACCGCCGTGAAAGGGCGATGTCCTAGGCCTAACTAGACGATGGGGACGTGAGTTGGATGTGAATTGAAAAGCCAAATGATTCTAGGCAAGGGAGAGTGATTTGTCAATAAGTTCGGTTAAAGGTGCAAATAGGAAATGATTGACTGAATAGAAAAGATTAATGTACGATGGCCGTATTTTCCAATTCTGGAATGGAATTTCGTCCAACAAACAATCTGGATCCGTCTAGCCCCCAAGGAGCCGTTCTGCATGAAACTTTATGAGCATGAGGCACTCGAATCTATCTATAAAAAATTTCAGATTCCTTCGCCAAAGTTTGTTTTTGCTACCGAGCCAAACGAGAAAGTTCGCGAGTTTATCGAAAAACAGCCTGCCGTTGTAATTAAATCCATGGTTTTAGTAGGCAAAAGGGGCAAGGCCGGAGCGGTAAAGGTTGTTACCGACAAAACGAAGGCCGTTGATGTATTCAAGGATTTGGCTACTCGCGAAGTCTATGGCGAGAAATCTGTTGGGGCGATCGTTTGCGAAAAGCTTGATATCCAGAAAGAGTACTACCTGAGCGTTACCTACTCGACAAAAGATCGTGCTCCTGCCATTACTTTCAGCGAGCATGGCGGTATGGAAGTCGAAGAGATTGATCATAAGTTGATTCACACCTATATAGTGGGAGATGTTCGGGCTATCTACCCATACCAGATCAGGAAGTTTTTGGTCGGGATCGGCTTTTCAGACCCTGAGATGTTGCGCCCCCTTTCTGAGATCATCGTCAATGTTTTTAAGGCGTTCTGGGAAACAGAGTGTCGCCTTTTGGAGATCAATCCTCTTGTTGTCGCCAAGGTCGGGGACAAGAAAAAGCTGGTTGCTGCGGATGCCGTCGTCCTTTTGGATGATGATGCAGCGATTCCTCCTTCCATCCGTTTTTCTGCGCGCGGTGATATGGGACGTCCTCTCTCGCAGAGAGAACAGGATGCTATCCTGATCGATCAGGGAGACCATCGGGGCAAGGCCGGCTCTTATGTTGAACTCGATGGAGATGTTGCCCTGATGACTTTTGGTGGCGGCGGCAGCACTGTGACTGCGGAAACTGCGATCGAGGCCGGTCTTCGTGTGGCCAATCTGACCGACATCGGTGGAAACCCTCCTGCTGAAAAAATGTACAAGATTGCCCGTATTATTTTGTCCAAGCCAGGGTTGAAGGCTGTTCTGGTTTGTGGCGGAACGGCCAGTAACACCAGAATTGACGTAACTCTTGGAGAAGGTTTGGCCAAGGCATTGGATGACATGAATGCCGAAGGGGTCTTGAACAAGGATTTGATCTGGGTTGTTCGTCGAAGTGGTCCGGAATATGTAAAGGGTTTGAAGATGTTACATGAGTGCTTTGTTCGCAACGGCATCAAGGGAGATATTTATGACTCCCAGCTTCCGATCACGGAGGCTCCTCTTCGCCTGAAAGAGCTTTTGATCAAGCATGTCAATTATCAGCCAGAGCAAATTGTATAATCTACTATAGGATTATTCCGGACTTACAGGACAACTTTGTCTAAGGAGGAACGTTTGAAGGGCCCCGTCTATTTAAATGAAAACACTGGTATTGTTGTGATTGGTGCTACAGGGAGGGAAGCATCTCAGGTGATCAAGGAGTCCGAAGCTCTTTATCCCGGAATCATCAAAGCGGGTGTCACTCCCGGAAGGGGTGGTTCCTCAGAACTTGCTGTCCCTGTTTTTGACACTCTCTTTCAGGCCAAAAAAGATCCGGCTGTCGGGTCAAAAATTAATACCGCACTCATATATGTGCCACCGGCTTCTGTCCTTGATGCGGTCATGGAGTGTCTCGATGCGGAGATCAAGGTGATTTATATCATCACCGAGCATGTTCCAATCCGTGACTCCGAAATCATCTATCAGGAAAAGGTCCGACGAAATGCTATTATTGTCGGAGGGACAAGTCTTGGCTGTTTCGTTCCTTCGGTTGGGAGAATCGGAGCTATTGGTGGCAAGGATCCAACGGTAGCCTTTCGCCAGGGCGGACTGCTTATTATTTCAAAAAGCGGTGGCTTGACGGTCACAACCGCAGAGATGTTCAAGCGAAGAGGCTGGGGTACCTATTGTGCGTTGGCTATCGGAGGGGATATTATAAGCAACACCACTTATGCGGATGTCCTCCTGCAGGTCAAGGACGATCCAAATGTCAAGGGTGTGGTAATGTTGGGTGAACCAGGCGGATCCTATGAAGAGCAGGCTGCCGAGTTGATTACCTCTGGTGTTTTCAAGAAACCTGTGGCGGCTTTTATTTCCGGTCGTTTTCAGGAAAGAATGCCTGAAGGTGTTGCTTTTGGTCATGCAGGGGCCATTGTGGAAAGAGGAATGGGGAAGGCGACTGACAAGATCGAGCGTCTTGATGCGGCAGGGAAAAAGTATCCTGTCAAAGTGGCTTTTTACTATCATGAGCTTGTTTCTGCGATCGAGAGCCTTGGTGTTCCCAGGGATTTTGAGGACAGCACCGCCGCACATGTGGCTCCTCTCTATTCCACAATCAGGTAGTTCAACATTAATTGGGAGGAGGTGATTCGAAATGGCAGAACAGCAATCTCAGGGAATGGGAAAGAATCTTGTCCTGGCAGCAATCGTTGTGGGTGGAACGCTATTTTTTATCTTATTTTTAGGTAAGTCTGCTGAAACCAATGCTGTGGTGTCTCATCACATGATTTGGCCTTGGCCGTAGTTTTTATTGATTGAGTTGTTGACCTGTCCGGGGCTTCCCGGGCAGGTTCCCTTCTCATGCACGCGATTTTTGAGCCGTGTTGAGAACTTCGTCTGAATCCGGATGAACCTTTACGAATTGGCGATGGTGCCATTTGTTACAAGAAAGTCTCCGACTGCTTTCGAAGGATTACCTGTAGTTCCCCATATTGACCGAGCCGAATCAATCGGCACCTTTCCTGACCGGAAGGAATAGCCAATCCAATCTTAACAATTCCATTAAGGAGTTTAAGCAATGGCGCTTAATCTGACGCAGAAAATTTTTAAAGAACACCTTGTTTCCGGAGAAATTGTTGCTGGAAAAGAAGTTGCCATACGGATCGATCAGACACTCACTCAAGATGCTACCGGGACAATGGCCTACCTTCAGTTTGAAGCTCTTGGACTTGATCGTGTCAAAACGGAGCTTTCTGTTTCCTATGTTGATCACAACATGTTGCAGACGGGCTTTGAAAATGCAGACGATCACCGCTATCTTCAGACCGTTGCTGCCCGATACGGGATTGTGTTCTCCCGCCCTGGTAATGGTATCTGTCATCAGGTGCATCTCGAGCGATTTGGTAAGCCGGGAAAAACTCTTCTTGGTTCTGACAGCCACACACCGACCAATGGCGGCGTAGGAATGATTGCCATTGGTGCCGGCGGTCTTGATGTGGCTTTGGCTATGGGTGGCGAAGCATTTCATCTCACTATGCCTAAAGTTGTCCAGGTCAAATTAACAGGGCGTTTGCAGCCTTTTGTTTCGGCTAAGGACGTGATCCTTGAGCTGTTGCGCCGTTTGACCGTCAAGGGTGGTGTCAACCGGATCTTTGAATACAATGGAGAAGGTGTTCGCTCCCTTTCCGTTCCGGAGCGCTCCACGATCACCAATATGGGGGCGGAGCTCGGTGCGACGACTTCAATATTCCCGAGCGATGACAGGACAAGGGAATATCTTAAGGCGCAGGGTCGGGAAAAGGATTATCGCGAATATGCTGCTGATCCTGGTGCCACTTATGATGAAACCGTTGAGATTGATCTGGATACCCTCGAGCCGCTGATCGCACAGCCACACTCTCCTGACAATGTGGTGAAAGTTCGTGATATTCAGGGTATTCCTGTTTCCCAGGTTGCGATCGGTTCCTGCACAAACTCTTCCTTCAAGGATTTGATGACGATTTCTCATCTGATGAAGGGAAAAATGGTCAGTCCGGGGGTGAGCCTTGGTTTTTCTCCAGGATCCCGTCAGACCCTTGAGATGATCTCTCAGAACGGTGTTCTCGGAAACATGATCACCGCAGGAGCCCGTCTTCTCGAAAGTGCTTGTGGTCCATGTATCGGTATGGGCTTTGCTCCTCCTTCCGGTGGTGTTTCGGTCCGTACATTCAATCGTAATTTTGAAGGACGCAGTGGTACCAAAGATGCAAAAGTGTATTTGGCCAGCCCCGAAGTTGCTGCAGCTTGTGCCATTACAGGTGTGATTACGGATCCTCGGGATCTGGGTGTGAAGTTCGAGCAGATCGATCTTCCTTCAGAGTATGTACTCGATGACCGCATGTTTATCTTCCCGCAGGCTGACGGAAAATCTGTTGAGATCATGAGAGGGCCAAACATCAAGCCCCTTCCGACCCGTGACAGGATTGCTCCTGAAATCAAGGGAAAGGCCTTGCTCAAGGTGGGCGACAATATCACCACAGACCATATTATGCCTGCTGGTGCCAAAGTGCTCCCCCTTCGCTCAAATGTGCCCGCTATCAGTCAGTATGTTTTTGAAGCGATTGATCCTACTTTCCCCAAAAGGGCAAAGGAAGAAGGTGGTGGCTTTATCATTGGTGGAAACAACTACGGACAGGGGTCCAGTCGTGAGCATGCGGCACTTGCTCCGATGTATCTCGGTATCAAGGGAGTCATTACGAAGTCATTTGCTAGAATCCATTTGGCAAACCTGATCAACTTCGGCATTCTTCCTCTAACTTTCGTCAATGAATCCGATTATGACAAGGTTGATGCGGGAGATGTCCTTGAGCTGGAAACAGCCCATCTGGATAAAAAACCCCTTACACTGAAAAATGTGACAAAGGGACTATCCATTCCTGTGACTCACGCATTAAGCAGCCGCGACCTCGAGATTGTGGCAGCAGGCGGGACACTGTCCTATGTGAAATCTCGTAAAGCCTAAGATCCGAAAGTGGGCCTTCCTGAAGGAGGGCCCTTTTTTTTGATCAGTATCCCCCCAAAAAACTTTCTATACTTCTATTGATCTCTATAACTCGGGAGTTTTTTAAAGATGAGTGAAAAAGGTGAAGGATCCTCAACAAAAAACTGGAGAACATCTGTTGCAGGACAAGTTGATGGAAAAACGGTGGTCCGTGGATATCCACTGGATGACCTGATCGGCAATGTTTCTTTTGCCGAAGGAATTTATCTGGTCCTGAAAGGGGAGTTGCCTACAGAGAAAGAACGTAAAATGATGGAGGCGATGCTGGTTGCCTGTATTGATCATGGGATCGGTCCTCCATCCGTTGTTTCTGCCAGGACGGTTTATTCAGGTGGTAACCCCCTGAACGCAGCTGTTGCTGCTGGCGTTTTGACTCTTGGAGATCATCATGGCGGAGCTATTGAACAATGCGCAAAAATCTATCAGGAGCAGTTAGGTTCGGATGTGAGTGATGTAACAGCGCATGCCCGTCAGGTTGTAGATGATTTTTCTAAAAAGAAAAAACGCTTTCCCGGGTATGGCCATAAACTCTACAAGAGAGATCCCAGAACCCTTCGCATTCTCGAGTTGGCCAAAGAATATGGATTTTCCGGTCGTTATGTGGAATTTGCGGTTGCCATTCAGGATGCTTTGGAAGCTCAGTCCCAAAAACCTCTTCCGTTAAATGTTGATGGAATGATTGCAGCGGTTATTTCTGAAATGGGTCTTTCATGGAAGACAGGCAAGGGGATTTTTATTATCGGCAGGATCCCTGGACTTGTTGCTCATATTGTTGAGGAATGGAATAGAGAGAAACCCTTCCGGCGTCTTGAGGAAGGCTCGTATGAGTATGATGGTCCGGCAGTGAGGTCCGTTCCCAAAAAATCCTGATATTTGGGAGATAGTCTCCTGATTTCTTGATGTTGTTTTTATTTCAATGATCTAAGATGGAGCTGACCGGCAAAAAGGTCAGCTCTTTTCCTTTCATGGTTGATTGTCCTCCCGATTTTTTACTCACCTTGTCTTAAGGAAATACAATGATTGAGGACCACACAACATCTCCTGTAGATAACAAGATATCTGTTTCTGAAGGTGCCGCTCCATTACCGCCGGGATCGCTGGAGGATGATCAACAGCCCGTACATAACGTGGTTCCCGGATGGTATGTAAAGGGGATCAAACTTGTTCTCCTGAGTCTTCTTTTTATCCAGGTGGTGGCCATGATATGGGGGACTGCGGAAACGGCACTTGCTGCTTTCCGGCAAGTTCCGAACGGCCTTTTAATGGTTCTGAAAAGTCTTGTTGTGAACTCCTTGCTGGTGCTGGCTCTCCTTGAGGTTTCTCGAACGGTCATGGCCTACTTTATCCTTGGTCGTGTAAAAGTGACTTTTATTGTTGATACCGTCTTGGCCCTTCTTCTATCCGAAGCTGTTGTCACATGGTTTTCCGGAGAGGGTATTGAGCGGATCTTTGCATTGATGGTTCTGATTCTTTCCCTTGCCGTTCTCAGGTTTGTTGCGATCCGTTACCAGCCTCCCCGTCAGGAGGCACCTGATTTCTCCGCTCACTCCCTGGCACTCCAGAAGCTTATGGAGATGGTTCGGAGAAAAGGAAACGGGAAAAAAATCTCCAGATCTCCGGAGTAAGAACGTTTTTTTGGGGTGGTCGGACGTTGATGAATACAGGGTTGATCTGCTAAAATCCCCCATACGAATAAAAGAAGAAAATGGTTCATAATTCCAATCGGTTCGAGTGGTGTGTCTTGAGCGAGCAACTTTAAACAGGGGAGTTCCCATGTTCAAGTATGAGAAACCCGATAATGCAAGAATGATAAAGGTGGGCATCAATGGAAAGGACTGGAGTGTTCCTGAAGGTCTGACCATGATTCAGGCAATGTGGTACACGGGACATGAAGTCATTCATGGAATTGGCTGTCTGGGGGGTGTTTGCGGAGCATGTGCAGCTGTATACAGGATGCCCGGAGACTTCCATCTTCATAATGCATTGGCCTGCCAGACCCTTGTGAGGGAAAATATGGCCTTTAGCCTGATCCCGTCATTTCCTTCCCAGCGTGCAGATTACAAGATCGAAGCTATTGCAGATACGAAAGAAGAGCTCTTCAAGCTCTATCCCGAGTCGGCCACCTGCAGGAACTGTAATGCCTGTACAGAGGTTTGTCCCCAGGGAATAGATGTGAGAGATGCTGTCTGGCGCTCTGTTTTTGGTGATTTCAAAGGGGTAACGGAAGAAACGATGAGTTGTGTCATGTGTGGCTTGTGTGTTTCCCGTTGCATTGCCGAGATGGCACCCCATGAGATTGCTCTTTATGCAAGAAGGGCTTATGGGAGTCAGGAGCTGAAGTTTCCGGATAATCTCCTTCACCGGATGGAAAAGATCCAGTCGGGAGATTTTGATGTGGAGCTGTCGCGGCTTCTCTCTCTTTCCCCAGAAATGCTTAAGTCCGAATGTGAGGCTAAATGAGCCAGGATCAGAAAACGGCGCTTTCATTATATGATCACCTTCCAACCTTTATCACGGATGATCCTCCATCTCTTACTTCAGAACAGCGAATGGCGCTTCTTGCCCGGTATTACCCGGACTATCGGCCTGAGGGAAAAACGACTCTCAGGGTTGGTCCGAACAAGGGTAATGTCGTTCCTGAGGAGATTGCCAATATCCTTGAAACGAGGAGCCGGCTTCTTCATCCTGAGAAGATTGAAAGACCCGTCGAACCGGATATCGAAGTCGACCTCCTTATTGTTGGGGGGGGCGGAGCAGGGATTACTGCGGCTCTTTTTGCAAAAGAAACAGGGGCCTCTGTCCTGCTTGCAACAAAGCTTCGGATTGGTGACTCAAATACCGTTATGGCAGAAGGTGGCATTCAGGTTGCCTTGGGAGATGATGACAGCCCTGCACAGCATCTGAAGGACGCCTACAGAGGAGGACATTTTACTGGAGACCCGGAACTCCTCTCGGTGTTGGTGAAGGAAGGCCCTGAAGTGATTTCCTGGTTGGTCAGGAAGGGGGTCCTTTTTGATCGGGATGCGCATGGTAGTCTGGCTCTGAGGAAAGGTGGCGGGACAACTCGTCCCCGTTTGATATCCGCAAAGGACTATACCGGTCTCGAGCTTGTCAGGGTTCTGAAGGAAGATCTTCTAAACTCCGGAATTCCCCTTTGGGAGTTCAGTCCTGCGGTTGAGCTTCTTGAAGGTCCGGACGGTTCCTGTGCCGGAGCAGTTCTTCTGGATGTTGACAGCGGAAAGCTTAAATGGGTGAAGGCCAGGTCTGTACTCCTCTCTACCGGTGGGACCGGTCGGCTTCATATCGGTGGTTTCGCTACTTCCAATCATTTCGGGGCAACTGGAGACGGTCTTGGAATGGCCTACAGGATGGGTTCGCCTCTCTTGCATATGGAAAGCTTCCAGTATCATCCGACTGGTGTGATCTATCCTTCTGAAATGGCTGGGATGCTTATTACCGAAGCTGTTCGTGGAGCTGGTGCCAGACTTTACAACAAAGAAGGCAAAAGATTTGTGAACGAGCTTGAAACAAGGGATATCGTGGCATCAGCCATTATCAGGGAGTGTTCTGAGGGGCGAGGAGTCAGGACTCCTGCCGGACATTTTGGAGTTTACCTCGACCTTGCGGCAATTGACAGGGATATGGGCGAGGGAACTGTGGCGAGACGCTTTCCCAATATCCTGAAGCTTATGTCCAAGCACGATGTTGATTGTTCGACTCATCCGATCCTTGTTTATCCGACTCTCCATTACCAAAATGGGGGAATCTCTGCCGACAAGGAAGGTCGGACTCCGATCAAGCATCTCTATGTGGCGGGGGAAACGACAGGCGGATTACACGGAAAAAACCGTTTGATGGGAAACTCTCTTCTGGAGGTATTGGTTTTTGGTCACCGGGTGGGATTGGCTGCTGCCAGAGAAGGTATGAGTCGCAAGCCGTTTTCGTGGCAGGAAGTTGGTTTTGGCCACGTGAAACGCTTTGAGCGGGAACTTGATTCTGAGTTCCATGGGGTTGAGCGCCCTGAAGGGCCCTTGCTGTTCCCGGATTATCGCCGGAAAACATCAGGCGATAATGCTTGATGTTTCTTTTCATCATTGACAATGCATCCGGAAGGAGCGTCGTTTGAATATCCACGAATACCAAGCCAAGGAGCTTTTTGGCCAGTACCAGATCCCCGTTCCCAAAGGTGTAATGGTTGATTCAGTTTCGGAAGCAGAAAAGGCGATCAAGACCCACCCTCTCTTTCAGGGAGCCAATGGGCAGGTTTTTGCGGTCAAGGCACAGATCCACGCTGGCGGCAGAGGCAAGGCAGGCGGGGTTAAGATTACGAAGGAAATTTCCCAAATTCCTGAAATCGTAGCAGGTCTTCTTGGAAAGGTCCTTGTTACGCACCAAACCGGTCCGGAGGGGCGACAGGTTGGCAAGGTCTGGATCGAGGAAGGCTCACGAATCGAGAAGGAGTTTTACCTTGGCATGGTCGTTGATCGAAATTCCCGGAGAGTATCACTGATTGCGAGCACTGAAGGGGGTATGGAGATCGAGGAAGTGGCCCAGAAACATCCTGAGCGCATCTTCCATCTCTCCATAGATCCTTGTGAAGGCTATTCAGCGCATATTGGTCGTCGACTTTTTTATTTTCTGGGGCTTCCTGCAGAGACACAGCCTTCCTTCGTCAAGCTTGTGGGTGATCTTGTCCGGTTCTTCCATGAGAAAGATGCCAGTATGGTCGAAATCAATCCGCTTGTCCTGACTGCGGACAAGACGCTGGTTGCTCTTGATGCCAAGGTAGGATTTGATGACAATGCAATCTATCGTCAGCCCATAACAAAGGTTCTGAGAGATCTGGCCGAAGAAAACCCTCTCGAGATTGAAGCCTCAAAGTACAACCTCAATTATGTCAAGCTTGATGGAAATATTGCCTGCATGGTGAATGGGGCGGGGCTTGCGATGGCTACAATGGATGTGATTGCCTTGGCAGGCGGATCTCCTGCGAACTTTCTGGATGTCGGTGGAGGAGCGAGCAAGGATACGGTTGAGCAGGCCTTCCGGCTGATTTTGAGCGACCCCCATGTCAAGGGGATTTTTGTCAATATTTTTGGTGGAATTGTTCGATGTGAGCGAATTGCCGGCGGAATTATTGCCGCAGCCCAGGATGTCAAGATTAATGTTCCCCTCGTTGTCCGTCTTCAGGGAACAAATGCGGCCGAGGGTCGGGAGATGCTGAGAGCCTCCGGGCTGGACATTGAAGTTGCGGAAGAGTTGTTTGAAGGTGCCGAAAAAGCTGTTCTTGCGGTGAAGAAGGGGGGGAAATGAGCATTCTTGTTGACCGCTCTACAAAGGTTATTGTTCAGGGTATTACAGGAAAAGAAGGTTCTTATCATGCTGGAGCGTGCAGGGATTATGGTACGCATGTTGTTGGAGGTGTTACACCTGGAAAAGGCGGCACAACCCATGAAGGATTTCCCGTGTGGAATTCTGTACATGAAGCGGTGGAAGCAGAGAATCCTGATGTCTCTCTGATCTTTGTTCCCCCGGCATTTGCCGCAGATGCGGTCCTTGAGTCCATTGCCGCTGAAATTCCCCTGATTGTCTGTATTACGGAAGGTATTCCGGTTCTCGATATGGTGCGTGTCAGACGTCTTCTTGATGCGAAGAATGATGAAGGATCCGTTATTCGCCTGATTGGTCCGAATTGTCCGGGAATCATTACCCCAGATGGTGCAAAAATTGGCATCATGCCTGGATATATCCACAAACGGGGAAAAGTTGGTGTTGTATCGAGAAGTGGCACCCTGACCTACGAGGCCGTGTGGCAGTTGACCCAGCTTGGACTGGGAGAGTCGACTTGTGTCGGGATCGGTGGCGATCCCGTTCGGGGCTTGAACTTTATTGATGTTCTGGCACTCTTTGAAAATGACCCGGAGACGGAAGCCGTTGTCATGATCGGAGAAATCGGCGGGGAGGATGAGGAAAAGGCCGCTGCTTTCGCAAAATGCCATATGAAGAAGCCTGTTGTTGGATTCATAGCCGGACAGACAGCTCCTCCCGGCAGACGGATGGGACATGCAGGTGCCATTGTTTCAGGTGGGCAGGGCACAGCGAAAGACAAGATGAAAGCACTTGAGGGAATGGGCGTAACGGTTGTTCAAAACCCTTCAATGATTGGTCAAACGGTTCTTGAGGTCCTGAAACGGTCCTGAGAAGGGGTCGGCCCTCTTTCATCTGGAGGGTGGCATAAGAGGGTCCGGAGTTGTTCTCCCGGCCTGGAATTGAGATGAATACCACTTTCAATCTGGAGGATTGTGCGCATGGCAGCTGAAGTAAAAGTTGGAGATATTGCACCTGATTTTACTCTTGAAGATCAGGATAAAAACAAGATCACCCTTTCTTCCTTCAAAGGAAAAAAGAATGTTGTCCTGGCTTTCTACCCATTGGACTGGAGCCCTGTCTGCACCAATGAGAACGCCTGTTTTTCAAATGATCTTCCCCGATTTTCCGATGCGAATGCGGAGATTTTCGGTATCAGCACTGACAGCACCTGGTGCCACAAGGCATGGAAAGATGCCCTGAAGCTCAAGCATAATCTCCTGTCTGATATCAAGCGAGAGGTTTCCCGCAACTACGGACTGTTGATTGAAGAAGCCAACATCAACAAGCGCGCAACCGTGATCGTCGACAAGTCAGGTGTTGTTCGTTACGTCAAGGTACAGGAAATCCTGACAGCTCGCGATGATCAGGATATTCTGAAAGCATTGGCCACTTTGTAAGTTTTTCTTCTTTTTCTGCTTGGGAAGGGGATGGGTAAGTATCCATCCCCTTCTTTTTGTTTTTCATGAAAAAAAGAAGTACGGAAAAGGGA
The DNA here is from genome assembly GCA_027323445.1 of Leptospirillum sp. Lineage (GTDB taxonomy): Bacteria > Nitrospirota > Leptospirillia > Leptospirillales > Leptospirillaceae > Leptospirillum. The sequence continues at coordinate 1,021 of DAHWBS010000012.1, read as the reverse complement.
AAAGTCCGACAAAACAGGAGAGAGTGATCGCTACTGTTTTGGAGAAGGCGACTTGGGCAGATCGAGAATGATCTCGTCATTGGATGCCGTTTGTGGGTATGAGTAGACCAGATGAAGGGTCATATGGTCTAGTCCGGCAAGAGTTCCCCTGTATAGATAGAGCATTGGAAGAAATTTCTGGCTCTCGGCGGGAACAACCGAATCCTTGTGAGCCATGACTCTGTCAACCCAGGATTCCTTCCAGATGGAAGGGTAGATATCTCCGTATTTCTTGTCTGAGTGATGCAATACAAAGTCAGAGGTGTCTGAACCCCTCAGACGATAATTTCGCTTGTCATCGGTCGTAAGGTCCAGAATACTGTGTCTCAGATGGACTCTCAGAGTTCTTGACCCTTTATCCAGAATGCCAAGGGGAACAAGGATGAATGTAATGCCATTTTTTGAAATGATCTGGACATTCTGTGGCTCTATCTGAATGGGAGATTCGGTGTTTAGGTGACAACCGGATAAAAGGAGCACGATTGCCGCCAAAGAAATGAAACTCTTCCCGACGAAGGAGAGAGAAGCTGTTAATCCCATACTCCTTCTCACCCGCAGCAGGAACCACCGCCGCAGCAAGAACCCCCCCCTGATGGTGGCGGGGAACTCATGCTACCTGAGTCCATTCCCCCCATTTGAGATCCTGCAACGGAACTGCTGAAGCTCGAGGGTATTTTTTTAAGGTGGTGGCTTTGACAATGAGTGCAAGCCGTCTCTCCTTCCTGAACCCTGATGG
>DAHWBS010000012.1:0-236 GCA_027323445.1 Leptospirillum sp. | reverse complement strand
TGGACTGGAGTAGTGAAAATGTGTGATGGCATTCATCGCACCGATATTCGTAGATAGGCATGGTAACAATCCCCCGAAAGTTTTTATTTGGATGTTAAAGAGAATCCTTTTTCTGTATTCAATCTATCAGAAGAAAGGAGAGATCATCAAGAAGAGGGGGGAATGTCTTGATCGGAGATTTTCCGGAACCCCTGCGAGTGGCGGGTCCTTGTCCTTTTGCGGCGGGTTCTGGAGGT
>DAHWBS010000011.1 GCA_027323445.1 Leptospirillum sp. | reverse complement strand
CTTCAGCAAATCCGAAATCGACAGGACCAGCAGAAGAATGCCCCCCGAAATAGAAAAATCCCAGATGGAAAGCCCCAGGAAGTCCAAAAGAATTTTGCCGGCTACAGCAAAAAGGACACTCGCCATGAAGGCGGTCAAAACCGCCGTTCTTGCAATCTGCTTTCTCTGTCCTGGATCCATGTCTCCGGTGAGACCGATAAACAGGGGAAGAATTCCCGGGGGATCAATGGCTACAAAAAGAGGAAGAAACGACAACCAGAATTCTTGCCACATATTCCGCTCCGAAAATTACAGGTTTGGGTCCCGGCATCGGAAAAACAGTTGATGTATCCCCCGTCCGGGCTTTATCATATCTTGGGAGTGTGCAGTCCGTCCGCACCATGCCGATTTCTCCTCGAGGGAGCACCAACATATCATTCTCTGCAGAAATTCCATATGCATTCCAGGAAGGGAAAGATCATATCATGTCCAATAACGCACCCATTAACCCCGGATCCCCACGGGGAAGCCTCCTTCTCGTAGGCTTCGGACCGGGATCGGAAGAGCATCTGACCCATCGCGCAAAATGGGCCATCGAACATGCCGAGATCATCATTGGCTATCGCACCTATATCGATCTGGTCCGGCCCTTGATCCAGAACAAGACAATCATCCAGACCGGGATGACAGAAGAGATCGAACGGGCCTCCCAGGCGGTTGACCTCGCTTTTTCCGGAAAAACCGTAGCCCTCGTCTCAAGCGGGGACGTCGGAATCTATGGAATGGCCGGGTTGGCCTACGAGGTGTTGGCCGACCGGGGGTACACCGGATCTGAAATCGATGTAGAGGTCATACCGGGGGTAACCGCCCTTTCGGCTTGCGCCTCGATCCTGGGAGCGCCCCTGATGCATGACTTTGCCTCGATCAGCCTTTCGGATCTCCTCACTCCATGGGAGGTCATCCGGAAAAGACTTAAGGCCGCCGCCGAAGCAGACTTTGTCATCGCCCTCTACAACCCGAAATCTTCGAAGCGGGTTCGTCAAATCGAGGAGGCCCGGGAAATCATGATGGAGGTCCGGGATCATGACACCCCGGTGGGAATTGTCAAAAGTGCCATGAGGGAAGGAGAAAACATTGTCATCTCGAACCTTTCGGAGATGCTCACCCACCCTATCGGCATGCTCACAACCATTCTGGTGGGAAACTCCCAGACCAGGATCATCGCCGGAAAAATGGTTACTCCGCGGGGCTACCAGAAAAAATACAACATCCATACCGGAGACCGGCTGACAAAGTCGAAAACCATATGACAGATGAAGCCCCCAAAAAGGGTTTGGTCATCGTTCATACAGGGGACGGCAAGGGGAAAACGACCGCCGCCCTGGGAATGGCTTTCCGGGCCGCGGGTTACGGGATGCCGGTATTGATCGCCCAGTTCATCAAGGGATCCTGGCACTACGGGGAGCTTGACGCCATCAAGCGATTCGAAGGGATTATCACCATCAGGCAGATGGGTGAAGGATTTACCTGGGAAACCAAGGATCCTGTCCGCGACCGGGAAGTGGCCCAGAAAGCATTTGCATGGGTCAGGGAAGAGATCCTTTCCGGGAAATACCACATGGTCATTCTCGATGAAATCAATATCGCCATGCGTTACCATTATATCGATATGGAACAGGTCGATGCCCTGATCGATGAAAAACCTCCGGACCTTCATCTTGTCATGACCGGAAGAAACGCCCACCCGAAGCTGATTGAACGGGCGGATCTGGTAACCGAGATGAAGGCCGTCAAACATCCCTATGAAAAAGGGATCATGGCCCAGAAAGGAGTTGAATTTTAATGGCCCTCTTGAAAATAGCCCGTATGGGTAATCCGGTCCTCCGAAAAATTGCGGAGACGGTTCCGTTGTCAGAAATCGAAACGCCCGCCTTCCAGAGTTTTATCGATGATCTTGTCGACACGATGAGGGATGGCGACGGTCTTGGCCTTGCCGCTCCCCAGGTTCATGTCTCCAAACAGGTCGTCGTCGTCGAATCAATTGAAAACGAGCGGTATCCCGATGCCCCTTCCATCGGCCTCCTGGTTCTGGTCAATCCTGTTTTCAAGTACATGTCGAAGGAAACCCGGTATGGATGGGAGGGATGCCTGTCCGTCGACAACCTTCGGGGAAAAGTGACCAGAAGCCGGGCCGTGAAGCTTGAGGCGCTGGACCGCTTCGGTAAAAAAATGCTTCTCGACTGGGAAGGATTTCCCGCTGTCATCTTGCAGCACGAGACAGACCATCTTCGGGGAACTCTTTTTGTCGACCGGATGAAGGACATGACGACCCTTTGCCATCTTGAGGAGTTTTCAAGATATTGGGTGAGAAAAGAAAGCGACGACGAAGAAGACATCGCATGAAATCACTGCTCCGGGCTTTGGCCATGCCTTTGAAGAAGAGCCCGGACAGCTTGATCTTCATTTTATGGTCTTACGAAAGACTGGCTCTTTGGCACGGGTCTCCTGCGAAAGCAATGAGCCAACATCCGGTTTGTCCATGACCCATTGGCGACAAGAAGACAAAACCCTGCCATCTTTCCAAAATCTTTTCAGAGGCTGAGGAGACCTTCAAGCAGTCTTTTCGGGTCGGGACTTTTCAGGAAGGGACGGCCGATTACCAGAAGGTCCGAACCACCAAGAAGTGCCTCTTTGGGACTTCCCGCCAGTACCTGGTCATCCTTTCTGCTTCCCCCCCCGGAAACCGCTCCTTCTTCCCAGCGGATCCCCGGAGTCACAAGGTAAGGAGCCGCCCCAAAGCGGCCTCTGGCGGACGAAAGATCACCGGGAGCCATGACCAGACCATGGGCCCCTCCGTCAAGAGCCAGACCACCAAGTTCAAGAACCCTCTCCTGCCGGTCGGAAATCCCCAGCATATTCAGCTCGCGAGAATCCAGATGGGTCAGCAGTGTCACCGCCAAAACCAGGGGAGAGGCTCCAGAAAGGCTCTCGGAGGCCTCCCTTGCCGCACCAATCATCGCCTCCCCGCCCTGGGCATGAACAGTCAGCAGTCTGAGCGTCGACAGGGAGAGGCCGGATATCGCCCCAAAAACCGTATTGGGAATATCATGCCATTTCAGATCCAGAAAAAGCGGGATGCCCCTGTCGGAAATCTCCTCCAGAAAGTCCATCCCCGCCCTCATGAAAAGAACCGGACCCACCTTGACCATGCCAACCATCTCTCCTATTGCCAGAAGAAGGGATCGGGCGCGGTCAATGTCCGGCTCATCAAGGGCAAGACAGATCCTGTTCTTAAGCGAACGTCTCAGGTCCCCCACAATGGGAGCCAGGGGAAATCCGGTCTGATCCTGATTCAAAAGTCCGCCTTTCTAAGCCAGAACGTGTGAAACTTTTTTGCTTTATGGAAGGATCTTGGAGCCGGAAGAATCTCTTCGACCTTTTTTCTCTCACGAGTCGATATACCGGACAAAACCATTGCCCCGCCCGGTTCAAGCAGATCCCACAGTAACGGAATCCAGTGGACAAGGACTCCCCCTGTTACATTCGCTATGACCAGCCGGAACTTCCCGTCGTTTCCAAACGGGGAACCCTCCGCCGGGGTGTCGGGAGAGACTTCCGTCCTTGAGAATTGGGTGAGACCGTTCAGCATCAGATTTTCCGAGGTGGCCTCGACAGCAAGGGGATCATTGTCAACCGCGACGAGAAAGTCGCCGTAGCCCAGCAGGAGCGCTACAATCCCCAGAATCCCCGTACCCGATCCAAAATCCAGAATTTTCCCGTTCTCAACAGAAACTCTGGGAAAATGGTCGACCAGAAGCGACAGGCACTTTCCCGTTGTTTCATGAAGCCCGGTTCCAAAAGCCAGGTGGGGATGAATCCGGATGAACGGAGTGGACGGTTTTGGAGCGGAATCCCACTCGGGAATAATCGTAAGCCAGTGGTTTACCATAAACCTCTGGAATCCCTGGCTTTTCCAGAGAGCCTCCCAATCTTCTCCAGGAAGAATCTCGTCGGTGACCTCGATTGCACCCATGGATTTGACCGACTCCCTCACCAGAAGGGATTCGAGGCTATCAAGACGCTCAAGAGATGCCGTCAGACGGACGATCCCGGAAACTTCCTGCTCAAGGACAGGAAGCTTGGTTTTCTTGACCAGCCAATCGGCAACATTCTGGGCCTCTCCGGAAGGAACATCGACCTTCAGCAAACGATATCCTTTTTCGTTCATGGCTCTCCTTTTCAGGTCGGATCAAAGGTAAAGGAATAGATCCTGACGGCCGGACCTGCCGGTACAATCGTCAGGATATGCCCGCCAAAACTCTGATGGGAAATCAGCGTATACATTCTTGGAGCCCGGAGCAGAAGATAGGAATTCCCTTTTCGATCATACCTGATATCCTCACCCGAAACCTTTTTGGGGACAGGTTTTCCGTCCTGAAAAACAAAAACCCTGACAGGCTTTGCCCCTTTTTCATGACGAAGAACACATCTCACACCGGCAGCATGGTAAGGGAGGGTCAGTTCGGGATGTCCACCGGAAAAAACCGGACGAATGAACTCGGCCGTTGAAATCCACGGACCCGAAAGATTGATATTGTCGGAAACGACAGGACCCTTCGGGTAGATAAACGGCTCCCCGGAAACAAAACCGGGAGGAGGAGACAAGGCCTGACGCTCTGTTCCAGCGTAGAGTTCGGTCGTCATCGATTCTGGAAAATCCGGAGCAGAAGAGCTGTTAGCCTCTTTTGACCCCACTCCGATGGCCTCCCGGATAGCGGACTCCATCCGCTCATCATCCCCTTCACCGATTGTGTGAAAGATCAGTTTTCCGTTGCGGTCAAACAGATACTGTGCCGGCCAGTAGTGGTTGTGAAAACGGTCCCATAGCCTTCTGTCACTGTCTATCGCAACCGGGTAGTCCAGATGATATTTCCTGACAGCGTGAGCGACATGGTCTTCGTTTTTCGCAAAAGAGAACTCGGGAGTATGAATGCCGATCATGACCAGCCCCTTCGGTCCATAGGTACGGTACCACCTTCTGAGAACCGGAAAAGTCCGGACACAGTTGACGCAGGTGTATTCCCAGAAATCGATGAGGACCACCTTTCCCCGAAGAGCCGCGTCGCTTAGCGGGGGGCTGTTGATCCATCCTGTCGCACCGGAAAAAGACGGAAGATCCGAGGCGAATGACGGTGATACGCCCATGATTCCCGCAAAAATGAGGAACAGGAAAACAGGAACCATCCTGGATTTTTTAAGAACCACGGGGACCTCCTCAAAGTCGCCATCTGAAAACCGAAGGAACCTTTTTTCGCTTCAAAGCACAAGGGGGATACAAAAAATCAAGCTGTTATTATTTCCAGATTAGTTCCAGATTAGCAAAATCCATTGTCCATATCATCCCGGGGTTGATTTCGGATAAGGCCGTAAAATCCATTGACCAAGGATAAAAAACCATCAATCTTCCCGGGAATGGGCGTTGCCCAAACAACCTGTTCTCAATAAGAAGGAGGAAATGGCCGAAATGAACCTTACGCTGAATCGGGACCTGTTGCCAAATCTTTTGACCGATGGAGGGGAGGGTTCAAAAAGATGGTGGAATATGTTCTGAGGCAGGTCCTGAAAGCCCGGATGAGAAAAACCGGGAAAAAATCGGCTTGTTGTTTGAGCGGAGATTGCGGAATTTTCAGGGTCAATGATGCGGTATCGGTCAGCGGTTATACATGAGACAGGCGAATGGCGGTCAGGACATTGGCCAGCTTTGAGAAAAGAGCCTCCTTGAGACCCACAAGCTTCTCCCCAAAAACCATGGCTTCGTCCCAGTTTCCCGAGTTCAGAAAACAAAGGGCCTCTTCTGCAATCACATGCATCTCCTGATGCAATTTGCCGATCTCGGAGAATCCTTCGAAATCGCCATACTTGTTTACCCCGTCCTCGGAATACCAGCGGCCGAACCGGCAGACGACATGGTCACCCATCTCGTCTTCAAAAAAACCCGACTGGGAATTCTGAATCTGGTCAATGATGCGGGAAACCCAGACAGAATGATCGTATTGCGCCAGAAGAAGGGGGACATCGGAAAGGTCGAACTTGACGCCAGACCAAAGTGCCCAGGATGGATCCGGCTTGTAGCTTCTGACCCAATCCCTGACGTCCTCTCCCGGAAGAGCCCGGGAAATACAGAAACCCTGAGCCAGATCACATCCCAGCCACATCAGCACAACGCCCGCTTCCGGAGACTCAACCCCTTCCGCGATCACCGACCGGTGAAACACCTGGGCAAGGGCGATCACAGCCTTGATCAGCTCCATGTCTCCTGAATCATGGAGGAGACCAAGAACAAATGACTGGTCAATCTTGAGTGTGTTGCTGGGAAGTCTCTTGAGATAACGAAGGGAGGAATATCCTGTTCCAAAATCGTCGATGGAAAAGGTCACCCCCATTTCCTGACACTCCAGCATCAACTGGGACATGGCCTTCAGGTCGCCGATAGCGACCGACTCGACGATCTCTATATCGATCAGATGGGGAGGAAGCTGGGGGTAGCGGGAAAGAGCATCCTTCAGACGGATCAGGAACGCGCGATGTGTCAGGTGATTGACCGACAGATTGATGCTGACAGGGATCATCTGTCCCATCTTTTGCCATCGGTCAATCTGGGAAAGGGCCGTATCCAGAACCCATTCTCCGATATCGATAATCAGGGAGCTTTCTTCGACTTGAGGGAGAAAAGAAAGAGGGGGGATCAGTCCAAATTCAGGATGCTTCCATCGGATAAGGGCTTCAAGCCCGATAACCTCCCCTCTGCGCATGTTCACCTTGGGCTGGTAGTAGAGGTGAAATTCTCCACCATCGAGCGCCTGGTAGATTCGTTCGACACTCTGATTGACCTGCCAGCTTGTTTCATCGGCTTCATTTGATTCCGAGGGAATCAGCCATCCGGCCAAGGGAATGGAAAAGGTTTCGGGTGTTTCCATCGAAATCGGAGAGGGAAGAAGAAGTTGGCCGGGGGAGATGTTTTCTCTCAAGTCCGACACCGCATCAAGAAGAAATCGGACATCCCCCGGAGAAATCCATCCGGAAAGCGATAAACTCTTTTCAATTCGGATCAGTCGGTCCTGAACTGTCATGATCGATCGTTCCCAATGGAGCAAAAGGTTTTTTCCTGATCAGGGAAAGAGAACAGAACTTCTCTTTCCAAAAGATCAAGATTGATCCATCAAAAAGCTCTTGAATGGCAATTAGATTTTTATAGCAATTTTCATACCTGTTTTCAATATAGCAGAGGTGTTTCCAGAAAAGGCTTTTGTCCATTAAAAACAGAGGAGAAAGATGTATCTGATCCATTTCAACTTCATCAAGAATGTGTAAAAAAAAATGTCACCTGTCTTATCAGATGTAAAAAATCCGGACGATTTTCGGTAAAGATCCGGGCCCAAAAAATGAAATCGGTAGGGAAATCATGGCCCTATCAACTTGCTTCTTTTTTTCTCTCATGGAACGATTGCCCATTGACAGGAATCACTTTTTAGAAATGAAAAGAGGAAAAAAACCGTGGCTTTAGCGGATCGACCGCCTGCTCCTCCAGAAACCGGCCCAACAGGGTCGATTAAATGGGCGCTCCTTGCCTCTTTTCTCTTCGCCCTGTCTACTCCCCCGGCAAAGATATTATCTTCGGAGCAGACACCCCTTCTGCTGTGTGGCCTGTTTTATCTCGGATCGGTTTTCAGCATCATCCCTTTTATCTTTTCCAGCTTGAGAAAGAGCGGGAGGCCTTCCCGGGAGATCGACACAAGCTTTTGCTGGCGGACCGTTCTCTTGCCCGACAACCCGACCAAAAAAGAAATCCTCATCGCTATCGCTTCGACTGCTATCGGAGGAGGAGCCGCACCCATCCTTTTGATTTGGGGCCTCAAGCGTTACCCGGCATCACTGGGAAGTCTCCTGATGAACGCCGAAGGCATTGTAACGGTTCTTCTGGCCTGGCTGATTTTTCGGGAGCCTCTGAACATGAGGCTTTCAACCGGAGCCGTTTTGGGAGCGGCCGGATGCGCGATCGCCTCGTCCGGAGAGAAGAGTCATGGATTTTCGGGTGCCATTCCCTTTTTTCTTGCGGCAGGGCTATGGGCGTTAGACAGCAACCTCCTGCGATTTTTATCCGGCTGGAATCCATTAACGATCACTCTCTGGAAAGGGTTGGGCTCATCCTTTCTGCTTCTTCCGCTCGGGCTCTTTCTGACCCATCCGCCACTGAAGATGGCCGTCATCGGGGAGGCTTTGGTGACAGGAGGACTGGGCTATGGACTGAGCCTGATTCTCTTCATCCGGTCCATCCGGTCCATTGGTGTTTCCACAACTGGCGCCTGGTTTTCGATATCCCCTTTTCTGGGAGCGTTTTTATCCATCCTTTTTTTGAAAGAACCTGTCACCAGAACATTCTATGAGGCTTCTGCCGTCTTGTTTGTTGCCGTCCTGTTTTTAAACGGACCAATACCCCGAAAGACCCCGGATAAACTTTCCTAAACGTACCGGGCAAATGCCCGAAGAGCCGAATCAAGCTCCGGATGAGTCTTTCTCTGTTGTGACAGGGGAATCCCCTGGCTGATCGCATCCCAGGCCTGACGGATCGACTTTCCTCCTGCCCTGGCGCCATCCGGATGTCCGCAGACTCCTCCACCGCACAAATAGGCAAAATCCGGACCAAAAAGGTCGTGGTGGACCTTCATCGTCCCGGCATGCATACCGCCACCCACCGCGATCATGCTGTCCTTCCGCGAACCCATGGGGGCTTTCACCGCATCCATCACCTCCAGAATCTCCGCTCTGGTGGCCTTGAGCGTACCCTTAAGAGCTGGATAGAGAACGATATCCGCTCCGGCAAGTCGCATGAATTTGGCCCAGGCCCGTACGCTCATTCCATTTTTCTGCCAGAGCCAACCGCTCATCGCCATATGGGCCATTATCGGGAACCGTTCCATCCGGGCAATCTCCTCAAGCATGGGAAAACCGGAGGCCGCCGGAGAAAGCATGGCCAGGTCGCAGCCCATATCCGCTCCCCGGGAAAATCGGTTTACCATTTTGAGAGTCGAATCCACTGGATGCATCATCACATTCTTGGGTTCGCCGGTTTCCTTTTCAGCTCTTCGTGCCGCCTCAATAGCCGCCTCAAAGCGGGCTTCCCAGTCCTTGTCGGACTCCTGAAGAAGTTCATCGCTTTTAATGGCATCCATTCCGCCGACAAGGCTTTCGTAGGCGATATGGGCATATTCTTTTGGAGTCAGTCCCTGGGAAGGCTTGATGACCGTGATGAACAGCGGCCGATTGATATTTCCCCTTCGTTTTTTGATTCCCGAAAGGCCAAAAGCGGGACCCGGAAGCCGATCGGCCAAAGCGGGAGGAAGCTCAAAATCCAGAAGCTCGATGGATTTCAGAACCTTGAGACAACTGATCTCTCCGGCAATCGATAAAAGAAGACCATAGATAGTGCGGATATTCACGGATGGAACGTCAATGGTGATAATACCCCGGGTCCCTGCCTTTTTAATCGTATCAACCTGCGCCATAAAGGCTCCCGTCTGGTTATTTTCATAACGGGTTTTCTTGACACCTACACTCATTTCTCTGGCAATCAGGGCGGCGGCCCCGGGAAGATCGTTTGAAGCGATGGCATAGGTTGCGCGAATGGTTTCAGACATCGGTGATTTCTCCTTGATGATTGGATTTTCTCTTTTAAACTAATGGAAAACGATGGTCCGGTTGTCGTGGACCAGAACACGATCCTCAGCATGGTAGCGAAGCCCTCTGGCCAGAACCAGCTTCTCAATGTCACGGCCCAGACGGGCCATTTCCTCCTGGGAATCGCCATGATCGATGCGGATGACATCCTGCTCGATAATCGGACCGGCATCAAGCTCGGCCGTTACATAATGACATGTGGCCCCGATCAGCTTGACTCCCCTTAAAAAGGCCTGACGATAGGGACTCGCCCCGGCAAATGAAGGAAGAAAGCTGTGGTGGATATTCAGGATGCGACCGGAAAACTGGCTGCAGATCGACGGAGGAAGGATCCTCATATAGCGGGCAAGAACCATGACATCTCCGTTGTACTCTGAAAAGAGACGGCTTATTTCAGAAAAGTGGTTTTGAGGAGACTGGGGATCGATCGGAAGATAATGGAAAGGGATCCTGTTCCATTCGACAAACGATCGCAGATTTTCATGGTTTGAAAGAATCGAGACGATCTCGAACGGACCATCTCCGGTCGAGGCCCGGTGAACAAGCTCATTGACACAGTGATCTTCGCGGCTTGCAAGGACCACAACACGCTTTTTCCGGCCGGTATCCCAGATGCGCCACTGGATTCCGAAACGGCCTGCAATGGGAGAGAAAAGAGCGGAAAAATCCTCCTGGGGGAAATCCAGACTATCGGCCCTGATCGCCTGTCGCATGAAAAACCACTGGGTAGATGGGTCTGAATGATAGCTGGCCTCATCGATCCAGCCCCCATGATCCGCAAGAAATCCGCTGACAGCAGAAATGATCCCGCAGGCATCGGGACAGGACATGGTCAGGACAAAATGTCTCAATGAGGTTCCTTTCCGTCTAAAGATCAGGGTTCTCAGAACGGGTGGGGAAGATCCCCCCGTTGTCGTCCGGCCGGCAGATCAAAGGTGGTGATCTCGATCCAGTGGCCATCGGGATCAAAAAAATAAATGGAGAGGGAAATCGCATGATCGTCGGTTGTAAAGGGAATCTGTCGTCTGGCCACTTCCATCACGGCCTCGTCAAAGCCTTCGCGGTCGACATTGAAGGCCAGATGACGGTCCGGATCCGATCCTTGGGAGGGAGGAGCCGGAAGCGTCACCGCCGGATGGATCAGCGCGACACAGGTGTCTCCCGCACACATCATGGCGGGATAGTCTCCCCATTCCTTCTCATAGCGCCGGGTCAACCCGAGAACCTCCTGATACCACTTGATCGATCGGGCCAGATTGGAAACAGGTATCGCGACATGGTCGATATGCCTGATTTTCATGCGTTTTATTCCAGAGTCCTCAATAAAAAAACTGTTGTCCATTTTCCATCGGCCAGAAAGAACTCCAATCCGGATAACCGGCCTTCTCTTGGCTTAAGCCATCAGAATATCTCCCTACCTTTTACCATGAATGCAGGCAAAACCCCAACAAAAAATCATCCCGCAATTGACTCGCAATCGGAGATGGGATCACAATGCCGTCCATGATGAACAATTTGATCATTCAAGGCTCATTTTTCCTTGGATTCAGGAGACCTCATCAACACTCTCCTGCCCTATTCGATGAAGAAAGTGGTCTTTTTTCAAAAAAATCACAGAATACGGAAAAGAACGGAATTTTCGAGATATAACCCAAACGATCAGAAACAGACTGGAAAGATTAAGGACAACATGCAGATAGACGACAAATGGCGACTCAACCGGAAAAAAAATGACTTTGCAAGAAGTTGTCCCGGGTTACTGAACTCCCTGGCAGAGGCCAAGGGGAAAACGGTTGAAAAGGTTATTCCCCTGACAAAACAGGGTGATTCGGTGATTTTGTTCGAAGGGGGCTTTTTTCTGATCGGAAGTTTCGGACCGGTGATGCCCCCTGAGATTCTTGAAGGACTGAATCTTTTGAGGGAATTCATCGAACCTGTCTATCCGGATTTTTATCGTGAACTGGACCGGATGTCCGCAGAAGACCGGGAACTTTCCCGGCTTGCAAAGCTTGAAAACATTCTCGGAGCCATCCGGAACAATGCCAAAAACTTGCCTGAACTGAAAGATGCTCTCAGGAAAGCTCTTCTGGACCTTGAATCGGGAACGGTTGACCCGCAGTGCCAGACATCCCCACCAAAACCTTCAGAGTTTTCGGGAGATCCAGGAAAACAGAAAAAATAGAAGGGATATCCCGACCGATAGAAGCAGGCTTGTCGCCAATGGAACGTACAGGTGGAATCCCGGGCGGTGGATCTCAATATCCCCTGGAAGCCGGCCTGGAAGAGGAAGACCGGACTTTTTTCCCCACCTTGACCACAACTCCGACAAACCCGCCAGAAGCAGAAAAAGCCCCCCCAGCATCAAAAAAAGGCGGGTTAGACTAGGCAATATCCAGCATTCTTTGAAGGGCCTGGCTTGCCGGAACCCTGATCTCTTCCGAAATTTCGATTTCCGGAGACATGTCTTCCAGTGCCCAGAGAATTTTTTCGAGCGAATTGACCTTCATGTTGGCACAGTCACAGGTACTGCAAGCAGCGACAAAGGTCTTCCCGGGATTTTCCTTCTGGAGGCGATGGATCATTCCCGTTTCGGTCCCGACAATCACTGTTTGCCCGGGATAGTTCCTGACCTCAGTGGCCATCTTTGAGGTTGATGTCACAACATCGGCAATCATTGCAACATCGCTCTGGCACTCCGGATGAGCCAGAACCAGCGCTCCCGGGTGTTCGCTCCTGGCCTGCACGATGTCCTTTGCCATGATTCTCATGTGGGTCGGACAAAATCCCCTGAAAAGAATCAATTCCCTTCCCGTTTGCCGCTGGACAAAGTCTCCCAGGAACTGGTCCGGGATGAAGATAATGGGAGTATTTTCAGGAATCGAGTTCACGACCTTTACGGCATTGGCCGAGGTACAGCAGATATCGCTCTTGGCCTTGACCGCCGCGGGGGAATTAACATATGTCACAACAACAGCACCGGGATGCTCGGCTCTGAGGCGATCGACCTCTTCAGGAGTAATCATGTCAGCCATCGGACATCCCGCGTCAAGATCCGGAACAATGACCCGGCGGGAGGGATTTAAAATCTTGGCGGTCTCGGCCATGAAATGTACACCGCAAAACAGGATGACCGGAGCCGACCCGGATGCCGCCCACCGGGCAAGCTCCAGCGAGTCTCCCACCAGGTCCGCAACATCCTGAACATCGCCCACCTGATAGTTATGGGCAAGGATGACCGCACCTCGCTCCCGTTTCAGCTTCTGGATCCGGGCAACAAGATCGGCTACGACGGGATCCTGGTCAGCCGTTGGAACGCTTTCTTTTACAGGAGAGAGCTTGCTCATCTTTTTTCCCGCTGGTTGGGGGAAATGCCCAGGGAAACCTCTGCGATCTGAATGGCATTCAGCGCCGCCCCTTTTCTCAGATTATCCCCGACAACCCACAAGTTCAAGCCATGGTCCACCGAAAAATCCCGACGGATACGACCGACATAGACATCGTCCTGCCCGGCGACATCCATGGGAAGCGGATACTCGCAGGCCGAAGGATTGTCCAGCACTTTCACTCCAGGGGCTTTCTCGAGGATTTTCCGGGCTGTTTCCGGAGAAAGCTCCCTTTCAAACTCGATATTGACAGCCTCGCTATGGCCTATCATGACAGGAACCCTTACGGTCGTTGCGGTCACCCTGAGATGGTCCATATCCAGGATCTTCCGTGTTTCGTTCACCATCTTCTCCTCCTCTTTCGTATAACCGTCCGGAAGAAAGGAGTCGATGTGCGGAAGAACATTGAAGGCAATCTGGTGGGGATAGACCGTCGGGACAACCTCCCCGATCCTGCCGTTCAAGATCAGCGAAAGCTGGGAGGTAAGCTCCTCCATCGCGTCTTTTCCTGTCCCTGATACCGACTGGAAGGTCGTGACAACGATCCTTTTTGCTCCGGCAAAATCAATGAGCGGCTTGATTGCCAGAAGCATCTGGATCGTGGCGCAGTTGGGATTGGCAATGATGGCTCCCGCCGGATAGGCCGGAATTTTTGCCCTGTTGACCTCCGGAACCACGAGAGGAACATCCGGATCCATCCTGAACGCCGAGCTGTTGTCGATGACCAGAATTCCCTGATCTCTGAGAAAAGGAGATATCTCAAGACTCGGTGTCGCTCCGGCCGATAACAGGGCAATATCGATTCCCCTCGCTTTTTCCGGATCATCAAAAGATGAAACGGTAATCGACCGGCCTTTAAAAGAGACTTTCTCTCCGGCCGAGCGCTCGGTTGCGAAAAGTCGGAGCTCTCCAACAGGAAACCGTCTTTCTTCCAGTATGGAAATCATCTCTTTCCCCACAGCGCCCGTAGCCCCAAAAACGCTTACGCACAAATCTTTGATCTTCTTCACAACCAGTCCTTCAATCTTTTTTGAGAGCTAGACCCGAGAATATTCCCTGATGATTTTTTCACCCATTTCCCGGGTTCCCAGCACCTGCCCCTTAATCTGGGCAATGTCTGCCGTCCGGAATCCCTGGGAGAGAACAGAAGAAACGGATCGCTCAATCCTCTGGGCCAGATCCTCACGGTCGAGAGAATAGCGGAACAGGAGGGCCAGAGAGAGGATCATCGCCATCGGATTAGCGATATTCTTGCCGGCAATATCGGGAGCGGAGCCATGAATCGGCTCATAGAGTCCGGTTTTCCCGCCAATGGAGGCAGAGGCAAGCATCCCGATGGAACCTGTAAGCTGGGAAGCCTCATCCGAAAGAATATCCCCGAAAATATTGCCCGTTACGATGACATCGAACTGTTTGGGCTTCCGGACAAGCTGCATAGCCGCATTGTCGACATACATATGATCAAGTGCTACGTCGGGATAGTCTTTGTGAACCCGGATGACAACCTCTCTCCAGAGAACGGAAGACTCAAGAACATTGGCCTTGTCGACGGAGGTGACCCGGTGACTTCTTTTTCTGGCCAGTTCAAACGCTACCCGGGCAACCCGCTCGACTTCCGGCTCGGTATAGGTTTCGGTATTGATTCCTCTGCGGATACCGTTTTCTTCAACAATTCCCCTCGGCTTTCCGAAGTAGATTCCACCGGTAAGCTCACGAACGACCATGAGGTCCAGATCCGAGATAACCTCCGGTTTCAGTGTGGAAGCATCCACAAGCTCTGGAAAAAGGCGGGCGGGGCGAAGATTGGCAAATGCCCCCAGATGCTCTCTTATCCCGAGAAGCGCGCGCTCTGGCCGAAGCTCATAGGGAAGAAGGTCGTATTTGGGTCCGCCGACAGCTGCCAGGAGAACAGCGTCGCAGGAATCCGCCAAATCAAGAGTCTCTTTCGGGAGAGGTTTTCCTGTGGCATCCGTCGCCGCTCCTCCGATGAGTCCTTCCACCAGCTCGATATGGATTTTTTTCTGGGAAGTGGCCTCCGACCGGTTGATCTCGGATACCAGTTCTCTCACTGGAGCCGTAACCTCGGGACCGATTCCATCACCGGGAAGAAGAAGAATCTTATAATTTTGAACCATACTCATGCATTTTCTCCGAAATTCTGTTTTCGACAGGGACCCTCTGGTCCCATTCACATCGTTTACCCCATTTTACCGATTGACTGACTTAAAGAACAGGACGGGACACTTCCCCTTCTTTTTTATGATCCTGGCTTTTTTTGCGATCGAGACGATTTAAAGCCGACAAATAGGCTTTGGCAGAAGCGACCAGAATATCGGTGTCGGAGCCTCGTCCCACAGAAAGGATGCCATCATCCTCAAGTCTCACGGTGACCTCTCCCTGTGCATCGGTACCGCCGGTAATGGCTTTGACGACATAGGAAACAAGCCTTGGGGTCGTTCCGGTCATCTTCGCAAGGGTTCGATAGATGGCGTCCACAGGGCCATCTCCCAAACCGGCCATCCGGTGTTCGCGGCCGTCAACATCGAGAACGATCGTTGCCGTCGGAGGGATCTCCGTACCGCCGCTTAAATGAAGTCTTTTCAGGACAAATCGGTAGGCCGCTTTCCGGCCTGTTGCGACAATCAGTGTTTCGATATCTTCTTCGAAGATTTCTTTTTTCTGGTCGGCAAGCTTTTTGAAGCGGTCGTAGAGTTCGTTCAGTTCTTCCTCTCCAAAGGAATACCCCATGGTCAAAAGACGATCCTTCAGCGCGTGGCGGCCGGAATGCTTTCCAAGGATCAGTCCTCCGGCACTGGCTCCAACCTGCTCCCTTCCCATGATTTCATAGGTTTTTTTATCTTTCAGATAGCCATCCTGGTGGATTCCGGACTCATGGGCAAAGGCATTTTCACCGACTATCGCCTTATTGGGCTGGACCATCATTCCTGTAACGGTTGAGACAAGACGACTTGTTTTAGTGAACTCTTCCGTCCGAATGGCCGTTTCAACTCCGAAATGCGGCTTTCTGACCTTAAGGGCCATGACAATCTCTTCAAGCGCCGCATTTCCCGCCCTCTCCCCGATTCCGTTGATTGTGCACTCGACCTGGCGGGCTCCGGCCTCAACCGCTGCCAGGGAGTTCGCAACAGACAGACCCAGATCATCGTGACAGTGGCAGGAAAAAATGACGTTTCCGGCACCCGGAACACGAGCTATCAGATTCCCGAACATCTCCGATATCTGGGACGGGATGGCATATCCGACGGTATCGGGAAGATTGATGATCGAAGCGCCGGCTTCGATTGCGCAGGTCACAGCCCTTGCAAGAAAACCGGGATCAGACCGGGTGGCATCTTCGGCTGAAAATTCGACTTCGTAACCCAATCCCCTGGCCTGGGAGACCGCTCTGAAAATACTTTTCAGAACCTGATCCTCTGACATCTTGAGCTTTTTTTCCATATGAAGGGCACTTGTGGCAATAAATGTGTGTATCCGTCCTCGAGACGCTCCTGAAAGAGCTTCGGCAGCGACAGTGATATCCCGGTCCACCGCTCTGGCAAGTGCACAGATGGTGGGTCCATCCTGAATCTCTTTCGAAATGGCCAAGACCGCCGAAAAATCATCAGGGCTTGCCACCGGAAATCCCGCTTCAATCACATCGACACCAAGTCGGGCGAGCTGTCGGGCAACAAGAAGTTTTTCCTCTTTTTGCATCGATGCTCCAGGGCTTTGCTCTCCATCTCTGAGTGTCGTGTCAAAAATGTGAACAATCTGGTTCGCCATTGCTGCTCCTCCCTGATTTTGATTTCAGATGAAAGATTGGATTTGGGTTCTTTCCTAATGTTTCTTGGGATGACTAAAGCGGTCCGACAGGAGACGGGCCTTGAGGGACCTGCCTGTTGGTGGCGCAGGAGGATTGGGCAGGGGATCCAGAATTTGAGGTCTTTTCATAAAAAATCGGTAAAGAATGAATTCTGATGGACCCAAAAGAACATAGGTCAAAATGACCAGAAAAAAGGACTGTTTTGGATAAAGCACGAAAAGAAGTGATACCAGCAACACGGAAACAAACGTATGTCGCGGTTTTTTCAGAAAACGGACCTCCTTGAAACTCCTGTAAGGAATGGGACTCACCATCAGGATCGAAACCAGGTATGTTGATATGAGAAAAAACATTGGGGAAAAGGGTATGACCTCAGAAAGCGGACCCGTGGAAACAATCTCGGCAGAAGCGATGAAAAGGGCTCCGGCGGGAATGGGAAGTCCTATAAAATACCGCGACGATACCGTGGATGTGATGACATTGAACCTGGCCAGTCGAAGGGCTCCGCAGGCTGCAAACAGAAAAGCGGCCATCAGACCGAGTCGGTGGTATCCTCCGAGGTTTGCGTTCAGCACCAGAAAAGCAGGGGCGACACCAAAGGAAACCAGGTCGGCAAGGCTGTCATATTCAACTCCGAATTGACTTGTGGCCCTGGCGAGCCTTGCTACTTTTCCATCGAGATTGTCAAAGACAGAAGAGATCAGAATGGAAAAGGCGGCCTTTTTGAAATCATGCTGAAAGCTTGCCAGAATGGCCAGAAAACCAAAAAACAGGTTTCCCGTCGTAAAAAGATTCGGAAGTATATAAATTCCCCGGGAACGCGTTCTGGATCCCGCATTCCCTTCTTCGTCATGAGGATATGTATCCAATGACAGACTCCCCTCCTCGAACCCGGTCTCCCATGGAAACCCTGATTTCCGAATCTCCCGGAAGATCAAGGTCCACTCTTGAACCGAACCTGATCAGACCAAAAATGACTCCACTTTCCAGAAGATCGTTGATTTCGGCATAACAGACAATTCTTCTGGCGACAAGACCGGCAACCTGAGTCATCCGGATTTCCTGTTTTCCCTGTGTTTCAAGAACAAGTGTGTTGCGTTCGTTTTCAAGAGACGCCTTGTCCATATCAGCATTCAAAAACTTTCCCGGATGGTAGGAAATTCCCTTTATGGCCGCTTTTATGGGAATCCGGTTTAAATGGACGTCGAAAACATTCATGAAAATGGAAACGTGTATCCGGCCCTTGTCATCATGTTCGACCCGAACGATCTTTCCGTCTGCCGGAGAAACAATGGTTCTTTCTCCAGGCGGAACCTGCCTCTTCGGATTTCTGAAAAAATTAATGACAAAAACAGGAAGGAAGGTCAGGATCCCCCCTGCAGGTCCAAAAAAATAGACTGAACCTGCAACGATTCCCAAAGAAATCAGGATAAAAGGAAATCCTTCTTTTGCGATGGGTCTGGAAAAATGATCCGGAGGAACCTTCATCTAGTTTTTAGCCTGATCGACCAGACGACTCTTGCCGATCCAGGGCATCATGGATCGAATCTCATTACCAACCTTTTCGATCGGATGGTTCTGTCCTGCCTTTTCAAGAGCCTTGAAAACAGGTCTTCCGGCCTTGTTCTCGAGAATGAACTCCCTGGCAAACTGTCCGGACTGGATTTCATGGAGGATCTTTTTCATTTCGGCTTTTGTTTCTTCGGTGATGATTCTTGGACCGCGGGTCAGATCGCCATATTCTGCTGTGTTGCTGATCGAATAGCGCATATTTGAAATTCCGCCTTCATAAATCAGGTCGACGATGAGTTTGACTTCGTGAAGACATTCAAAATAGGCCATTTCAGGAGCGTATCCGGCTTCCGTCAGTGTTTCAAATCCCGCTGTGATGAGGGCTGTCAAACCTCCGCACAGAACAACCTGTTCTCCAAAAAGATCTGTTTCTGTCTCTTCCCGGAAGGATGTTTCAAAAATTCCGGGCCGGCCTCCGCCGATGGCTCCTGCATAGGAAAGGGCCAGATCTCTTGCCGTTTTTGTTGCATCCTGATGAATGGCAATAAGGGCTGGTACTCCGGAACCTTTTTGATATTCAGACCGGACGAGGTGTCCAGGACCTTTCGGTGCGATCAGCATGACATCGACATCTGCGGGAGGGTCGATCTGTCCGAAATGAATATTGAATCCATGTCCAAAGGCCAAGGTCATTCCCGATCTCAGGTGGGGCCTGATTTCATCACGGTAGATATCTCCCTGAAGTTCATCGGGAAGAAGAATCATGACAAAATCCGCTTTTTTGACAGCCTCTGAAACGGTCAGCGGCTTGAATCCAAAACCTTCGGCCTTTGTCCAGGAGGCTCCAGGACGGAGCCCGATCTCGACGGAGACGCCTGATTCACGAAGATTGAGAGCATGGGCGTGTCCCTGGCTTCCGAAACCGATAATGGAAACCTTTTTTCCCTGTATCAGTTTCAGGTTCAAATCAGAATCATAAGAAATTTTCTTGTTCAAAAGAGTCTCCTTGTAATGGTCATTGGTCGTGATGATCGAGCTAAGGAACGAATTCTAGCGGTGATGAGAATACTCTCCCTCGATACTGTGTTTGGAAGGTCGATGTCCCCCATGCTGTTCTTCCCTGGCAATCGCAATTTTTCCCGAACGGATGATTTCCTTGATCCCAAGAGGTTTCAGAAAGTTGAGAATCGCTTCTATCTTTTCTGTATCTCCGGTGACCTCGATCGTATAGGTTGCCGGTGAAGAATCGACGATTCTCGCCCGGAAAATTTCGGAAATCCGGAAAGCTTCCTCCCGGTCGCCCGGTCGGGCCGTATTGACCCTGATGAGCAGGGTCTCCCTGCAAAGGAAAGAAAATTCGGAGAGGTCCACAACTTTTATGACATCAATGAGTTTGTTCAGCTGTTTGACGATTTGTTCAACCACATGGTCATCACCTTGTGTTTCAATAGTCATCTGGCTGACGGTCGGATCAATTCCCGGTGCGACAGACAGACTGTCGATATTAAACCCTCTTGCGCTGAAAAGACCGGCCACTCTGGAAAGTACGCCAAACTTGTTTTCAACAACAACCTGTATAAAATGTTTCTGTATATCGCTCATAATTTCCCGCCTTATGCCGTCAGGATGGAATCCCGTTTTTTTCGATCGTCCCTTTGCTCCGGGGCTTCAAAGATCATTTCGATATTTGATCCACCCGCAGGAACCATGGGAAAGACATTTTCTTCCGGATCGACATGAAATTCCATCAGGACAGGTCCCCGTCTTGAAAATCCATCGAGGATGATGTTTTCGACATCGTCATGTCTGGATGCCTTTAGTCCAACGATGCCAAACGCTTCTGCAAGTTTCACAAAATCGGGGCTCTGGCCAATAAAGGAGGATGAGTATCTTCCGCCATAGAAAAATTCCTGCCACTGGCGAACCATTCCCAGATATTTATTATTGAGGATGACAATCTTGACGGGAATATCCAGGGATGCGACTGTCGCCAATTCCTGAATATTCATCATGAAACTTCCTTCACCGGTGATCGCTATAACCCTTTTGTCCGGGTGAGCCTTCTGGGCTCCTATGGCGGCCGGAAATCCATATCCCATAGTACCGAGACCACCTGAAGTCAGCCATGTGTTTGGCTTTATGAACTTAAAGAATTGGGCGGTCCACATCTGGTGTTGTCCGACATCTGTCGAGACAATACAGTCGCCCTGGGTAAACTGGTAGATTTTTTCAATGACATACTGGGGTTTGATGACCTCGGTATCATGTTCATATGTCAGCGGGTGTTCTTTTTCCCATTCATCGACCTGTTCGATCCATGGATCGATGAGCTTTTCTTTTGATGCGGGCTCAGGCTTATTGAGTTCTTTTATCTCCTCGATCAGGTCTTTGAGTATGTTTTTGGCATCTCCGACAATGGGAATGTCCACATGAAAGTTTTTTCTGATGGATGTCGGATCGATGTCGATATGAATGACCTTTGAGTGAGGAGAAAATTCGGAGATTTTTCCGGTTACGCGGTCATCGAAACGGACACCTACAGCGATGAGAAGGTCGCAGTGATGAATGGCCATATTGGCCGCGTATGTTCCGTGCATTCCGAGCATTCCCATAAATCTTGGGTGAGTTCCGGACAGGGCCCCAAGTCCCATGAGCGTCAGTGTTGTCGGTATGTTGGTCAATGTGACCAGTTCGAGGAGTTCTTTGGTCGCATCGGAAGAAATGATTCCGCCACCGGCGTACAGAACCGGACGCTTGGCTTTTGAAATGGCCTGGGCTGCTTTGCGGATTTGCCACCGGTTGCCCTGCATTGTCGGATTGTATGACCGGATGGAAACGCTGTCGGGATAGATGAAGTCTGCCCTGTCGACTATAACGTCCTTTGGCAGATCGATCAGTACGGGGCCGGGTCGGCCTGTCCTGGCAATATAGAAAGCTTCCTTTATGATTCTGGGAAGATCCTGGATCTTTCGCACGAGGAAGTTGTGTTTGGTACAGGATCGGCTGATGCCAACGATGTCTGCTTCCTGAAAGGCGTCATTTCCGATCATTTTGGTCGGGACCTGTCCGGTAATGACAACAATCGGTATGGAGTCCATGTTTGCGTCGGCGAGTCCTGTTACGGTGTTTGTCGCACCGGGGCCAGATGTGACGAGGACGACTCCGACCTGGTTTGTGGATCGGGCATAGCCCTCTGCGGCATGGACGGCGCCTTGCTCATGACGTGTCAGGACGACCTGAAGAGAAGGATCCTTGAACAATGCGTCAAAGATCGGAAGGACCACTCCTCCGGGATAACCAAAAATATGTTGTACATTTTCCCTCTTGAGGGATTCGAGGAGCATTTCGGCTCCGCTCATCTTCATTGGGATCTCCTTAGGCAGCGTGTGAACAGGGCTCACATGGACGGTGGTTGGGCACAGAGGGCCGTTTTCATAAGAAATCATAAGAAATATGGAAAGCTTTTTCAGAGTTAAAAGACTATTCTATGAGATACCTTGATTGAGGGTCAAGGTACTTGCAGATTTTCTCGAGGATTTTTTTAGAAATAGAATTTTTGTATTGTTTTTTGTTTTAAGTGAGAAGTAAAGAGTAGAGGAGAGTTTTTCTGTGGATATGTCTTTTAACTATCAATATTTTAATATAAAAATTAATTTGATATTATGGGGATAACCTTCGGAATGGATTCCTTGAATTGTGGATTATGGATCTGTTAGGATCGTGGCGTCCGGTTATACGCGAGTTGTGCACAGGAAGTTCTGATGGTTGTCCACGGTTGATCCACAAATAGACAAGAGATTTCCAAGACAGGGGGCAGGTGGTTCGGTTCTCCCGTTTTTTGTGGATTGTGCCGAGGTTGATGTTCTCCCCGTATTTCCCGGAATCAGGATCTCTTCCCCCTATTCTTCGGCTTTCCCCGGATGACCATTTGCCACTTCATATAAAACTTTTTCAACAGGTGTGAATGAACTGTGGAAAGACTTTTGATCCTTGCCTAGAATAAAGGACGAAGAAGAGATGGACGCAGTCCTTCTTCAGAAGGTTCTCAACAGATTTTGCGAATATGCTCCGGAAGCACAGGCGCGGGATCGGGATGGGGTTCTGGATCTTTTTGAGGGAGCGTCCCTTTCAGGATCGGGGGAAGCCTATACCTTGTCTGTCGGATCCTCGTTTGTCCAGAGAATGATCGAGGAGCGTTATTTGTCCGAGATCGTGCTCGTGATAAGGGAGGTTCTGGATAATGACCGGATCACTTTGACGGTTGAGGTTCTTTCTCCGGTAAAAACTCCCCAGAGGAAGAAAAAAGTTCGTGAAGCTCCATCGGAAGACAAGCTGAAGGTGGTATCCGGCTCTTTGAGCATGTCTCCCGAGCAGTCGAGTCCGTGGGAAACTCATCTGAGCTCCCGTTATACTTTTTCAAACTATGTTGTCGGAATGTGCAACCAGTTCGCCCACGCAGCGGCGACAGCCATCGCGAACAATCCCTCCAACACTTATAATCCCTTTTATGTTTTTGGAGGGGTCGGCCTTGGAAAGACCCATCTGGTGTCTGCAATTGGCAACCAGATGAAATCCCGGTTTCCTTCCCTGAAAATTCTTTACATCACGACAGAATCCTTTCTGAATGAAATGGTGACGGCAATCAAGTTTTCCAAGATGGCCGAATTTCGGGAACGATATCGTAAAATTGATGTTCTCATCGTGGATGACATCCAGTTTCTTTCTGGAAAAGAGAGAACCCAGGAAGAGTTTTTCTATACGTTCAATGCGCTATTTGAAAATGGAAAACAGATTATCCTTTCGAGTGACTGCATGCCCAGTGAAATAGCAACCCTCGAGGATCGTCTGAAATCGCGTTTTAGCTGGGGTTTGATTGCCGACATACAGATTCCCGATTTCGAGACAAAAATTGCCATATTGAGAGACAAGATGACCCAGGAGGGATTGTGTCTTCCCGAAGAAGTCGTCTTTTTTCTGGCGAATACGGTCAAGACGAATATCCGTGAACTTGAAGGGGCGATGATCCGTCTGGGAGCCTGGGGGAACCTGATGGGGAGACCGATCACCATTGAAGTGGCCAGAAAGCTTCTGTCGGATATTCTTCCGACCACCAGGGACCTGGCGGATGTTGAACGGATACTGGCCGAAGTCGCAGGTTATTATGGTGTGACAACCAAAGACATCCGATCCAAAAAAAGAACCCGCTCAATGGTCGTTGCAAGACACATGGCGGCCTTTCTGATCCGGGATATCAGCCATAAATCCTACCCGGAGATCGGGAGGGAACTTGGTGGCAGGGACCATTCGACGATCATTCATTCCTGCAAGAATATTGAAGATGCGCTTGAATCCGATCCTCAGACGATGAACGAGATAGAGCAGATTAAAAAAAGGATCGAGAACAGAGGTTAGCTTCTGTCCGGATTAAACAGCAAGGGAAAGTGTCAAACATATCTTATGGAGACAGGAAGCAATGGAAATTATCGTTGATCAGGAGACCTTTCTAGACGGGGTTCAAAGAATTGCCGCACTGACTGACCGTAAAAATGCAGCTCTTGTGGGATCCCAGGTTTTACTGGATGCACAAGGGGAAACGGTCACCCTTTACGCATCGGACACCCAGACGGGAGGGCGTTTCGAGTTGCCTGCAAGGGTCAAGTCTCCGGGGAAGACAACGGTTCCGGGAAAGACCCTTTTTAACTTGATCCGTCAGTTGCCTCCTGGCGATCTGACCATTACGAGAGATGCGTCCGGACTGACGAGAATCGAGCGTGAGAGAATTCAGAACAGCCTGAAGGGAATAAACCCGGAAGAGTTTAATGTTTTTCCGGAGATTACCGCGGAATATTCTTTTCTTGTTCCTCTTGGAGATTTTCTCTCTCAGCTGAAAAAAAGTCTGCCTTTTGCCTCCGAAGAAGAAGGCAAGCCATTGAATGGTATTCTTTTGACCCGGGAGATGGGGGAAAAAGGTCGGCCGATTCTGAACATAGTCAGCACAGATGGCCATCGTCTCCATCATGGAATCATTCCATTGGGAGAGGATGCCGGTGGTTTGGTGGCAGGGCAGTCGGAGAGCCGGTTTATCCTGAAAAAGAGGAATCTTCAGGAACTTGCCCACGTCCTTGATCTTGATTCCAAAGATCCGAACATGTCGGTCGAAATCGTCCTGAATCCCAAATATATCACTTTTCGATGGGGTCGCTTCTATTACTTTGCAAGACTTCTGTCGACTCCCTATCCGAACTACAAAGAGGCTTTCCCCCCGGAGTTCACCGTTGGGGTCGAGATTTCCCGCGAATCCCTGGACAGTGCCCTGAAAAGGGTTTCGGTTGTTTCCGACAAGAAGCCGGAGGTGGTTTTTGACTGGAATGACCGGTTTTTGACCCTGAGAACCATGAATGAGGAGATCGGAGAATCGATTGAGACCCTTCCCGCCTTTATCAAGGGGGAGCCAGGATCTCTTGTCTTCAAGATCGATTTTCTGAGAGTTCTTCTTGGGGTTACAACAGGGGAAACGATCCGGTTTGATGTGCGCTACGGAAATGAGTTTGGGGCAAAGGATTCCATGCCGGTCATATGGAGAGCGGTCGATGATCCGAACTCCCGGTATGTCCTGATGCCGATGGGATAAGGACTTGTTTCAGAATACATGTATGGACTTTGGTCACAACAAGCGATAAACAGGGGGTATTGTGGCACCAGAAGAAGAAGTGATCGCCTACGGAGCTGAACAGATCAGGGTTCTGGAGGGTCTTGAGGCGGTTCGGGTCAGGCCCGGGATGTATATCGGCAGTACGGGTATCGATGGCCTTCAT
Source organism: Leptospirillum sp. (assembly GCA_027323445.1). Taxonomy (GTDB): domain Bacteria; phylum Nitrospirota; class Leptospirillia; order Leptospirillales; family Leptospirillaceae; genus Leptospirillum. Next base: position 8,877 of record DAHWBS010000011.1, on the reverse strand, counting down.
CATCTTGTGTATGAACTGGTTGACAACTCCGTCGATGAGGCTCTTGCCGGGTTTTGCAGCCGCATCGACATAACGATCCACGCTGATCACTCTGTTACGGTGATGGATAACGGCAGGGGAATTCCCACAGGGATCCATGCCGAACAGAAACGGTCGGCAGCCGAGGTTGTCCTCACGGTTCTTCATGCCGGAGGAAAGTTCAACAACAGCCTCTATAAAGTCTCCGGAGGCCTTCATGGTGTCGGTGTTTCCGTCGTAAACGCCCTTTCCCAGACTCTTGAGCTCGAGATCCATCAGGAGGGAAACCTTCACAGGCAGGTCTATCATCAGGGTGTTCCCGTTGCCCCTCTTTCCGTTGTCGGAACAACGGCCCTGAGAGGAACATCGATCCGTTTCTGGCCGGACCTTTCGATCATGGAAACCGACTCATTCCTTTTCGATACGCTTGCCCACCGTTTTCGGGAGCTGGCTTTTCTGAATCCGGTTCTGACGATTGTCCTTCGGGAAGAAGAATCCCTTCGGGAAGAGACCTTCCACTTCGATGGCGGCATCAAGTCGTATAACGAGTTTTTAAACGAGAACAAGAAAACGATCCACGAAGTTCTTTTTTTTCGCCGGGAGCTTCCAACCGGAGCCCAGTTCGAGGTTGCCTTCCAGTATCAGGAGACGACCGACAACGAAACGATACTCGGTTTTGCGAACAATATTTTTACAAAAGAGGGCGGCACCCATATCAAGGGATTCCGGACAGCACTCACACGGGTCATCAACCGTTTCATAAAGGACAAGCAGCTGAACAAGGGGGAAGAGCTTCGCGGAGAAGATATTCGCGAGGGTCTGACCGCCGTGGTCAGTGTCCGTATACCTGATCCCCAGTTTGAGGGACAGACCAAGGCCAAGCTGGGATCATCCTGGGTCTCCGGAGCCATGGAGACTTTTTTGGCAGAGGAGATGCAGGAGCGATTCGAGGAGTTTCCCCAGATTGCAAAAAAGATTGCCGACAAGGGAATCCAGACGGCAATGGCCAGGGAAGCGGCTCGAAAAGCCAAGGAGCTTGCGAAAAGGAAAAATGTTCTCGAGGGTTCCAATCTGCCAGGAAAGCTTGCTGATTGTCAGGAAAGCGATCCTTCCAAATGCGAGCTTTACATCGTTGAGGGAGATTCCGCCGGTGGTTCAGCCAAGCAGGGAAGGGACCGGCGATTTCAGGCGATTTTACCTCTGAAAGGAAAAATCCTGAATGTCGAGAAGGCCGGGGGAGCGGAGCGTTTTGTAACCCATGAAGAGGTCAGGGCCCTGATTACAGCCGTTGGCTGTGGTCTTGGAAACGAAGAGTACTCCCAGAAAAATCTCCGGTACCACAAAATTATCATCATGACTGACGCTGATGTCGACGGGGCCCATATCAGGACCCTTCTCCTGACGTTCTTTTTCCGCCACATGAACCTTCTGATCGAGGGCAGCCATGTTTTTATTGCCCAGCCACCTCTCTACAAGGTTTCCATCGGGCGGCAGGAAAGATATCTTTTAAATGACCAGGCGCTTGAGGAGTATACGTTTGAGCTTGCCTGCGCAAAATCGGATTTTCAGGACCCCCAGACAGGGGAATGGCTTGAAGGTCCGGCGGCGGTTGCCAAGCTACTTGTCCTGACAAGCTTTGAGGGCGAGGTCTCCGGCTATGCCCAGCGATATGGGCATGCACCCCTGATCAGGGTTCTGGGACTGTTTCCGGGAATCCACGTCGATCTTCTCAAATCGGAAGAGGCCGCCAGATCCCTTCTGGATTTTGCTGTGGCCAACTACAAAAAAGTTGAGCCGACAGGGGAACTCTCCGGAGAGATTGCCTTTGAGTCTCCTGAGGATGGAGATCCCTGGTGGAAGATTTTCTTTACTTCCAGAAGTCTGGGATATGAATCCCGGCTGATTCTTGATCCCCATCTTCTGGCTCAGCTGGCTTCGGGAAAGAAGTCCCTCAGGATTCTGTCCTTGTCAGGCCTTCTGCCACATGATGGCATCTTCCGCGCAAGAGACCGCTCCACCGGTGAGATTTTTTCCTTTTTCACACCGAAGGAGATTCTTGAGCATATCAAGATGCCTGTACGGTCGAAGATGTCCCTTCAGCGATACAAGGGATTGGGCGAGATGAACCCGGAGCAGTTGTGGGAGACCACGATGGATCCCGCAAGGCGTACTCTCCTGAGGGTCTCGATTCCTGACTATATTGAAGCGGACCGGATCTTTACGACGCTGATGGGTGAAGCGGTGGCTCCCCGCCGTGAATTCATTGAACGGTATGCTCTTGATGTCTCCAATCTGGATATCTGACGGATTTCCGATTTTTGTTGACGATTCATTCTCCCTGAAGGAGTAACTTTCTTGGCCATGATTCCTTTTGAGCAGGCAATTGCTATTGATACCGAAATCCGGACGGCCTACCTGAACTATTCCATGAGCGTTATTGTCGGCAGGGCATTGCCCGATATCCGGGACGGCCTGAAGCCCGTACAGAGACGGGTTCTTTTTGCGATGCACGAAATGGGAGTCCGTTCTGGCGGAGCTTACAAAAAATCCGCCCGTATTGTCGGTGACGTGATCGGTAAATACCACCCCCATGGAGACACAGCGGTTTACGATACGGCGGTCAGGCTTGTCCAGCCTTTTACCCTTCGCTATCCGTTGATTGACGGTCAGGGAAACTTTGGATCGATCGACGGAGACTCTCCTGCAGCCATGAGATATACGGAAATTCGCCTCAAGGCCATTTCCGAGGAGATGATGGCGGAGCTTTCGGAAGAAACCGTCGCTTTTGGTCCAAACTATGATGAATCTCTTGAAGAGCCCAAGGTCCTTCCTGCCAAACTTCCCCTCTTGCTTCTGAATGGATCGTCCGGTATTGCCGTTGGAATGGCGACCAATATTCCTCCCCATAACAGCCGGGAGATTCTCAACGCGCTGCTTGAGATGATCGATAACCCGTCTTTTTCCATTGAAGATCTTCTCCGGATTGTGACGGGCCCGGACTTCCCGACAGGCGGCCTTATCATGGGACGTTCGGGTATAGAAGAGGCTTTCCGGACGGGTCGCGGTTCCGTGGTTATGCGAGGAGTGGTCGATGTAGAAGAAAGCAGCAGGGCAGATCGTCAGGCGATCGTGATCAGCGAAATTCCCTACATGGTCAATAAAACCCGTCTCATTGAAAAAATTGCCGCATTGGTCCGGGACAAGGAGATTGACGGAATCGCCGATATCCGGGACGAATCGAACCGGGAAGGAATGCGCATTGTCCTCGACCTGAAAAGGGACGGAAATCCGCAGGTTATCATCAATCGACTTTATTCCATGACGGCGCTCCAGAGTTCGTTCGGGGTCAATTTTGTCGCCATCGTCAACCAGAGGCCTGTGACTCTTTCCCTTCTGGAAGCCCTTCGGCATTTTCTCGACTTCCGTCAGGATGTCGTTACGAAGAGAACCTTGTACCGGTTGAAGAAAGCCCGGGAACGATTCCATATTCTCGAAGGATTGAAGAGGGCGATCGATCTGATGGATCAGATCATTGCCCTGATCCGGGCATCAGATTCTCCCGAGACGGCCCGGGAGGGGCTCATGAACTCCTACGCCTTTTCAGAGATCCAGGCCCGTGCCATTCTCGATATGCGACTGCAGCGACTCACGGCCCTCGAGCGGGATAAAATCGAAGCGGAATACGAAGAAGTTCGAAAGATTATTCTCGAGCTCGAGAGAATCCTTGGCAGCCGGGACGCTTTGATGAGTGTCGTAAGGGATGAGTTCGTCGAGCTTCGTGAAAAGTTTGGAGATGACAGACGGACCCGAATCGTTCCGGATGAAGGTGAGATCGACTTTGAATCCCTCATTCCCGATGATCCATGTTATGTCAACCTGACATTCCAGGGATACATCAAGCGACTTTCAAAAGATGCCTACCCGACCCAGAACAGGGGAGGAAAAGGACGGATCGGAGTGACTCTCAAGGAAGACGATGCCGTTATTGCAACACTTGCTCCCACGATGCATGAGACCATCCTCTTCTTTACCGATGTCGGGAAGGTCTATCGCCTTAAAGTCCACGAGATTCCGGAAGGTCAACGGGCAACCAGGGGAAAGAGCATCCGGTCGCTTCTGGCCCTGGCTCCGGATGAGAAAGTCACACAGCTTTTGTCCATCCGCTCCTTCGGAGAAGAGAAAAGTCTGGTCTTTGTCACAGAGAAGGGAAAGATCAAGCGGACGCAGCTGATTCATTACGGACAGATCCGTCAAAGCGGGATCATAGCGATTTCTCTTGAAGAAGGGGATCGTCTGGCCCAGGTGATGGTTGGCGAGCCAGGAACCGATATTCTCATCGCGACAAAGGGCGGCAAGGGGATACTGATCCCTATGGATGATCCTGACAAGGGTTTCCGGAGCATGGGGCGAACGGCTGCGGGTGTGAAGGGGATCAAACTGGCCACAAATGACCTTGTTGTCGGAGCCGAGGCGGTTCGGGAAGATGATTTTGTAGCGGTCATTACAGCAAGGGGCTATGGAAAGCGCGTCGAGACCGGAAAGCGCTTCCGTCTTCAGGGCCGTGGCGGCCAGGGGGTCAGGATATTGGGTGGTGCCGACAAGATCGGTCCGGTGGTCTCTGTCATCAAGGTGACGGGTGCTGAGGATGTTTTTCTCATCACACAGAAAGGTCAGGCGCTCAGGATTGAAACATCGACGATCCGCCTGACAGGCCGGACGGCTCAGGGTGTGAAGCTTTTGAACCTTCAGGCGGAAGATGAAATCCAGTGTGCATCCCTTGCACCTCTCAGGGGAGAAACGGAAGATGGGTCTCCTTCGACCTGACCGGCTTCTGTCCAGGCCGTTCTGTGCCATGTTTCTGGTCTTGTTATTGATCGGAGCGGCCGGTTGCAGCAAAAATCGGGCGGAACGGAAGTATGATCAGGGAGTGGTTGCGCTTGAGCATCTGGACCTTGCCGGTGCTCGTGAGGATTTTTCCGGAGCGATCGCAAAAAGTCCCGTTGCCAGAATCAGGGGAAAGGCTTACTTTCGTCTGGGACGAATGGACGACCTCTATCAGAATGACCCGCTTCAGGCCTCCCAGGACTATATGAAAGCCCTGGAAAACCTCCAGGGAGGAGCGATTCGCCAGAAGGTTTCCTTTTTTCTGGCCCGGGACCTTGATCGCTTGAGCCGCTCCGATCAGGCTCTTGAGATCCTTGAAAAAATTGATGCGGATTCTCTCGACAATGAGTTTCAGGGGAGAGTTTTCCTTTTGATGGCAAGAATTTATGAGCACAGGGAAAACTACCGGGATGCATCGAGATTCTATAAAAAGGTCGTTCGCAGCGTTCCTGACGGATTTACGGGAGAAAAGGCCCGCTACAAGCTTGGGCTAATGGATGCGTTTCTCGGAAACAGTTCGGGGGCATCTGTCAGACTGGCCGCATTTTTGAAACGCTATCCTGACAGCACGTTCGCTTCGGTAGCCCGTCTGAACCTCGCCTCCATTGACGAAAAGGATGGACAGTATCAGAAGGCGCTGGATCTGTTGAACGCCCTGATTTCCTCTTACCCAAATCCGGCATTGATCAACCAGAGAATTATGGAACTGCGAAAAAAGATGGACAGCCACGCCGTTGGCGGACAACAGCCGGATGTCCATCCGGTATCCGGAGCTTCGGGTTGAAGATCACCGAACTGTTTCGTTCAATCCAGGGGGAGTCCCTTTTTGCGGGATGGCCCTGTTTTTTTATCAGGACTTCAGGTTGTCCGCTTCGTTGCACATGGTGTGATACGACCTATTCCTTCTATGGGGGAACGGAAATGACCATGGAGGAGATCCTGCTTGAGACGAGGAAGGCGGATACGAACCTTGTCGAGATCACCGGGGGAGAGCCCTTCGTCCAGCCGGATTTCGTGGATCTCGCGAATCTCCTCCGGACGGAAGGGTATGAGGTCTTGATCGAAACCTCGGGAGGATTTCCTGTTCCGGAAGGGCTTGACAGGTCCTGTCATGTGATCATGGATATCAAGCCTCCGGGATCCGGGATGAGCCAGTGGATGAATCCCGATTATTTCCGGGGCCTTTCGTCAAATGACGAGATCAAGGCGGTGTGCCAGAGTCGGGAAGATTTTGACTGGGTTGTTTCCACTCTTGACGAGTGGCGCTTGCCCGGAGAGATTCCTGTCACGGTTTCGCCGGTTTTTGACATGGTTGATCCCAAAGATCTCGGACGATGGGTGCTTGAGTCCAAAAGACGCTTCAGGGTACAGATACAGCTCCATAAAATCCTGTTTGATCCAAAGGCGAGAGGGGTCTGATGGCTGCATTTTTTCAGATCATTTCAAGTTAAGGAGTGGCATGTCAAAGATAAAATCATCGGGAGCGGTTGTTCTGGTCAGCGGCGGCATGGACAGTGCTGTTACGGCCGCCATCGCCTTGTCCGAAAATGAGTGCGTGTCTTTTCTGCATATCCGTTACGGAGCCAGGGCACAGGCTCGGGAAGAGGCCTCTTTCAGGTCTCTTTGCGAATTCTGGAACGTCACTGATTTTCAGGTGACGGACCTTCCTTCCCTCTCTTCCTTTGGAGGCTCTGCACTGACGGACAGTTCCATTTCGATCCCGGAAGGCTCACTTCATCGGGAGGGAATACCGGTCACCTATGTTCCCTTCCGGAATGCCCATTTTCTGGCAACGGCCACTTCTCTTGCCGAAATCAGGGGGGCCAACCGGATTTATATCGGTGCAGTGGAAGAGGATTCATCCGGTTATCCGGACTGCCGGAGGATATTTTACGATGCCTTTACGGAAGCAATTCGACAGGGAACGAAGCCTGGATCGGATATCCGTATCGTGACGCCCGTCATTACGTTTCGAAAATCCCGGATTGTCCAGGAAGGGCTCAGGCTGGGGGTTCCCTTTATCCATACATGGTCTTGCTATCAGGGTGTTACAGAGGCTTGTGGTCATTGTGACAGTTGTCTTCTGCGCCTCAGGGGATTTTCCGAGGCGGGAGCGTCTGATCCAATAGAATATTTGAAAAAATAGCATCCGGGCTCCCTTGCGTGCCGGTGAAAGTGGAGAGATAATAGCTCCTGTCCGGGTATTGGAAAAAAACGGCAATGATGTTTTTGTAAACCTTTTAGAAGGTTGGGGAAGGGGTGTCTGCGTGGATCCTGAATTGGTCAAGATTGAAACGATGACGGGAGATCCTCTGGCTCACCCGGCAATGGGGCTTGTGGTAGGTGTTTTTGATGACGGCCGGGTCGTCGGGGATCTGAAAAAGAAAATCGATACGGCTCTTTCGGGGGAGTTTTCAAGAATCCTGGATGAGGGTGCCTTTCGTGGTGAGCGGGGCGATGTGATGATTCTTCCGACCTTCGGAAAAATGTCGCCGCAGCATCTTGTTCTGGCAGGACTGGGGAATCGGGATTCCTTGACGACCGAAGGTCTGCGCCGGGTATCGGGACAGGTTGCGAAGGCGGCCTCCAAGCGCCGTATCAAGACTCTTCTTTCAACCCTTTCCGGGGCATTGAAAGATGCGGCTTTGTCGTCTGAGGCGGTTGTTGAAGGGACATTGCTGGCCCTTTACCGATTTGATATCTACAAAACAACCGGAAAAGACAAGGCTGAGCCGAAGGTTCCGGCCCAACCCCTGGAAGCCCTCTGGATCTCCTCGTCGAAGGATGCCGAGAAAAAACAATGCCGGGGAATATCCGTTGCGAAGGCGGTGGTCAGGGGCGTTTATCTGGCCCGCGATCTGGGCAACCACCCCGCCAATGTGGCAACTCCATCCATGATATCGGAGACTGCGGCCAAGGAAGCTGCTGCCAGAAAGATCTCTTTTGTCAGCTATGATTTCCAGACGATTTCCCAAATGGGTCTTGGTGCCCTGGCCGGAGTCGCCAAGGGTTCGCTTGAGCCGGCCCGGCTGATCCGTCTTGAGTACAAGCCCAAAAAAGCCATCAATAAGAATCCGGTCCTTCTTGTGGGAAAAACCCTGACTTTTGACTCTGGTGGTATTTCTCTCAAGCCTGCAGAGAAAATGGAGGCGATGAAGGGTGACATGTCGGGTGGCGCGGCCGTCTTGGGAACGATGATGGCCTGTGCGGATCTTGATATTCCACTTCATATTGTCGGGATCATGCCTGCGACTGAAAATATGCCGAGCGGAACCGCAAACAAGCCAGGCGATGTGCTGACCGCTTTTAATGGAAAAACGATCGAGGTGATCAATACCGATGCAGAGGGAAGGCTCATCCTCGCAGATGCCCTGTCATGGGGGATCAAAACCTTTCATCCGGAGCTGACTATTGACCTTGCGACCCTGACGGGAGCCGTCACCGTGGCCCTTGGGTCTCATGCTATCGGTGTTCTGGGCAACAATCGGGACCTCGTGGCAAGGGCTCTTGAGGCGGGAGAGGTCTCCGGTGAAAGAGGCTGGGAGCTTCCTTTGTTTGAAGAGTATTACGAGCAGATCAAAAGTCCGATAGCCGACATGCAGAATGTGGGTGGACGCGGTGCCGGAACCATTACCGCTGCGGCGTTCCTTTCAAACTTCGTAGATGATTGTCCCTGGCTTCACCTGGATATTGCCGGAACCGCCTGGGTGGAATCTGACGAGCCTTATAAACCAAAGGGAAATGTCGGTGTTGGCATTCGTCTTCTCGTTCATCTTCTTGAGGGTCTGGTAGAAAAGGAATGGAAAGATCCAAGAGGAGCAAAGGCTTCGAAGAAATCGTCCAGGAAGTGATGGAGACGACGAGGAGGCCGTTCAGTGGCAACTCCCCCTAAAGCTCCTTCAGGCAAGACAGTTGCCAATAATAGAAGAGCCGGGTTCCAGTACGAGATCCTTGAGCGTTTTGAGGCGGGGCTTG
>DAHWBS010000010.1 GCA_027323445.1 Leptospirillum sp. | reverse complement strand
ATCATTTATTCACTCCCTTTTATTCATCCATGATGCCGCCCCGGTGAATAAAGATGTCATCATCATCGGAGCGGGCGCTGCGGGCATGATGTGCGCAATCTCTGCAGGGGAAAGGGGGCGGCGGACACTTCTGATAGACCATGCCAGAACACTGGCTGGCAAAATACGGATCTCCGGTGGAGGCAGGTGCAACTTCACCAATCAAAATCTTGGACCGGAAAACTATATTTCGGAAAATCCACATTTTTGCCGCTCAGCCCTATCAAGATTTACATCGCAAGATTTTCTCCGCTACCTTCGCAAACACAATATCGGCTGGCATGACAAAAAGCTTGGCCAATTATTTTTAAAAAACACATCGAAGGACATCATCGAAATGCTCAGGGAAGAATGTCTCGAGACTGGAGGTGAATTTCTGACAGGGCAAGAGGTTGGAGATGTCCTTTATGAGACAAAGAATCAGGAGCACACCTTTACGGTCCAGACAAGTGGTGGAACGTTCTCTGCACCATCGCTTGTAATCGCAAGCGGAGGACTTTCCGTTCCGGAAACCGGAGCAAGTCCCTTCGGCTACGAGATCGCAAAAGAATTCGGATTAAAAGTAACGAAACTCAAGCCCGGTCTGGTTCCGCTGACGACAGAATCCGGATTCCCCGATCTTGCGGGAATATCGATTGATAGCATTGTATCTTGCAAGAAAATAAAGTTCAGGGAAAACATCCTTTTTACTCACAGGGGACTGAGCGGACCAGCCATTCTCCAGATTTCATCCTACTGGAACCCTGGCGACACGATTGATCTCGACCTTTTGCCGGACTTACAAGATGCATCATGGAACGCCTCCCAGGGGAAAGCAAAGCTTTCAACCGTTCTCTCACTCCATCTCCCCAGAAAATTCGCGCAATACTTTTGCCGGACATGGATAGAAGACAAGCCCATCAACCAATATTCCAGCAACGAGCTCAAAACCATTGAAAAAAAGCTGCATACATTCTCGATTCTCCCCACTGGGACCGAAGGATTTAAAAAAGCAGAGGTGACCGTGGGAGGAGTTTCCACTCATGAGCTTTCTTCAAAAACCATGGAGTCCAAAAAAGTCCCGGGTCTTTTCTTTGTCGGGGAAGTTGTGGATGTTACAGGCTGGCTTGGCGGGTATAATTTTCAGTGGGCCTGGTCTTCAGGATATATCGCAGGAAGCTTTGCCTAAGCTTCCGCCTGCTTCCCCGATTTCTCGCTCACAATCGTCAGGACAACGACTTCCGGCCTGATCCCCAGTCGAACGGGAACACCAAAATATCCCACACCTCCATGGATAAAAAGCTGTTGAAGTCGACCATTCGAGATTCTCTTGAAAAGGCCAATATCCAGACGATGAAATATCCTTGCCAGATTCCAGCCGCTCCGAAACATTCCGATCTGCCCGCCATGAGTATGTCCCGACAGGGTCAGGTCGGCAGGATAGGCCGAAAGCACCTTCCATACATCCGGCTGATGTGCCATTGCAATAACAAGTTTTTCTCTGTCCTCTGAAACACCGGAAAAGGCGAGGTCCGGATTTGGCCCGCCTTCGGGAGATGCTTCTTTTCCCGCCGGGTCAGACAACCCGACAATCCAGACATTGGCACCATTTATGGAAATACCCCTGCTATCGTTTTCCAGAAGATCAAACCCTTCAGCCGTAAAAGCAGAAAAAGCTTCTTTCCCGCCAATCCACTGCTCATGATTTCCCATAACGAGAAATCGTCCGTATCGTCCCCGAACATCTCCAAAAATTCTGGAGAACCGTGGAATTTCTTCAAGTGAATGATCAATCATGTCCCCCGTGAAGAGCAGAAGGTCCGGAGCCAGAGCAAGAACCATCTCGCGAAGCCTCAGGAGGTCACGCTCAAACAGGAATCCCCCCACATGGACATCGGACAAGTGAACCAGTTTAAGACCAATCAGTCCAACCGGCAGACCAGGGATCTCAATGGTTATATTCCTGACGAAGGGTCCCTTTAAACGGTAAAAAAGCGTTACCACAAAAATGACCATAAGGCCTAAAACAACACTAGACCACGTCCGGTCGAGTTTAAGACATGAGATGCATCCTGAAGGCACCGAAAACATGAGCTGAAAAAGAAACCCCAAAGCAATCTGACCAGAAATAACAACGGAGAAAAAGAACTGTCCAAAAAAAATGGGAAACAAACCGAATGGCCTTTTCAATCCGAGACGAAAAGACAGGTTCAGCCAGGAAACCATAACGGCAGAGGCTATCCAGTAAAAATAAACCAGAATAGAATTCAGGCCAAGCGATAGAAGGAAACGGCCTACAACCCACTGGCAAAAGATATAGAGAGCCATCATAATGAAGAAGAAAAATCTAAATCTCATGATGAGTCAAATCTTTTATCATAATAAGGGAAGACACCTGACCGTCCATCAAAATACGTGGACTTCTACCGTAAAATAACGGTGCGGATGCTCTTTCATGTCTTTGAGCAAATCATTGACCCGATCCAGAGTACCATTGACTTTTACCGTCATCTGTTCGCTGTTTAAAAGCTCGCCTGCCACACCTTTTCCCTTTGCCAGATTGCCCAGAAGTAGATTCAGTGAGCCAATGCTTTGGGCAAGCGATTTTGCCAATTCCGGATCATGGGACATTTCTCCCAAAGTTCCTTTTGGATCATTCGCCGCCTGTAACAGCTGGTCAAGATGATCAATGGTTTTCGAGAGCTTTTGGGCCATTTGGGAGGAGTTCATCAGCTGGGGGATCGTACCGTTTCCAGTCCTCATGCTCTGGGTAATGGCATTGAGGTTTTTGGCAGAATCATCAAGATCCTGATAGAGGGATTTACTCGTTACAAGTGAGCCAATGGTCCCTTTTCCTGAATTCAGCCCTCCGATCAACCGGTTTAATTCAAAAGAGAGCGTATTCAGACTTTTGACCAGATGATTTCCCTTTCCGAGAACAGACTGAAGTGTCTGCGTCCCGGAACCCATCAGGGGAATAGCCGGATTCAAAGGCCCTTTCGACAAATCTCCCGGAATAAGCTCCAGAAATTTGATCCCCATCAGACCTTGTGTCTCGATTCTGGCAGTCGCTTCTTCTGAAAGGTCTGGAAGACGGGTTGAGTCAAGGCGGAGCCCGACCTGTACAAAACGCTCGCCCTTGATTCGGACCAGATGAATTTCCTTCACGAACCCGCTTGTGATACCGGCAAGACGAACAGGCGCACCGACAGTCAATCCCCGAACATCCTTGAAAAGGACCGTCAGAGGAACCTGTTTTGAGAAAATCTCATGCACCTTCCCGTAAGTCACAATTGCCAGAATGCCCAGGAGAAAACTCACCCCGACGATGATTCCCACGCGCATTTCCGAAAATTTCACATTGACACTTCTTTTCATGGCCATAAATCGACCTGCCCCCCTGACAACCAGTCAACAACGCAACAGATGCACTACTTCATACCGCCAGAAAAGTCCGAATAAAAGGGTCAGAGCTCTCCGAAATAGTATCCCGGTCACCCGTCACAATCAGTGATCCATCCTTTACAAATGTAAAAAAGTCTCCCACGCGAAAGGCATCCTGCAAATCATGGGTTACAACAAGACTTGATGCTCCATATTCTTTCTGGACTTGCCTGATCAGGTCACAAATGGACTTCGATGTAAACGGATCAAGCCCAGTAGTCGGCTCATCATAAAGCATGACCAACGGATCCTGGGGAGCCATCGCCCTTGCAATCGCAACTCTTCGCTTCATTCCCCCTGAAAGCTCTCCAGGGTAAAGATTGATCGTTTCAATGAGCCCGACAAAACTGAGAAGAAGACGAACGCGCTCTTCTATTTCAGAATCGGTCATGTCTGTATGCTCCCATAACCAGAATCCGACATTTTCACCAACGGTCATCGAATCAAAAAGGGCTCCCTCTTGAAAAACCATCCCGATACGCTGGCGATAAGACAGCAGTTCACTCTGGCTGAAGCTGTCAACAACGGCTCCATTCACCACAATCCTCCCTGAAAAACAGTGCAGCAGACCCAACACACCCTTCAGGAGAGTGGACTTCCCTGAACCGCTTCCCCCCAGTATAACGAGTGTTTTTCCGTCGGGGATCTCTATATTGATATCCCTGACAATTACCTTGTCAGAATACCCCAGGGAAACATTCTCGAACACTATCATCCCTCATTGCCCCAAAGGTTGAGAAGAAGCTTGCTGATCAAAAAATTTGCGACAAGGATCCAGACGGCAGCTGCGACAACCGCTCTGGTTGTTGTCCGGCCAACCATCGCAGCACCACCTCCGGCCTTCATTCCATAAAAACATCCGACGGATGTCAGGATAAACCCAAAAACGACAGGCTTGAGCGCTCCATTGACCATGTTCGGAAGTGTCAAGGCTTCCCTGACCCCTGACCAATAAAGGGGGGCAGGGATATGGGCTGCCAGAAAAGCGATCACGAGACCTCCGAATATTCCCAGAAAATCTCCGATAACAGACAGAATCGGCATCATCAAGATCCCGGAGAGAATCCTTGGGGCCACAATCTGGTCGATGGGGTCAACACCCATAACAGACAATGCCTCTATTTGACTTGTGGCCTGCATCATTCCGACCTCTGAGGCGATTCCGCTTGTCACCCTGGCGGACATCACAAGCGATGCCATGACCGGTCCCATATCCCGAACGATCGACGTTGCAACAACCTTTCCCAAAAGAGCTTTGGCACCGTAGGGGGCCATAACGACCTCGAACTGCAATGCCATATCCAGCCCCGCAAAAAGGCTTGCCAGAAATACAATGGGCACAGAACCGACTCCGATACGATCCATCTGGATCAGTACCTCTCTGCTTCTGAAGTTCGTCAGGGAATAACGCGCCGAATGATAGACCATCAAACTGAATGACTGAATGGATTCGACAAGTTCGAAAAGCATTTCAGTAATCCAGAAACATATATGTCATTTGGGGGTGAACTCCCTCAATTGATCGATAAGGTTATTCAAAACAGGATCATTTTTTTCAGGTGGATTGTCCATTTCAGAAAGTCTCCGGATAACACGAAGGTTCAGGATATCCTCTGGAGTTCCCTCTTTTTTGGGTGTCTCAAGAACCATCGGAATATCAGAAAAGCGCTGGTCATGGAGCAATCGCCAGAAAAACCATGGGCCGATATGGCCGATGCCTATGTGCGTATGACGGTCTCTTGCGGAACCGAGAGCGGCATATGCATCATTTAAATGAAAGGCATCCACCTTTCCTTTTGGCGAAACAGCAAGGAACTGGTCCATCGTTTTAGAATAACCAGATTCATTTCTGATCTCGTAGCCACTTGCCAAAAGATGACAGGAATCAAGACAAACACCCATTTTTTCAGGATGGCCAACAAGCTCCATAATACGGCCAATCTCTTCCGGACTTCTCCCGAGAGTATGGCCTGCACCTGCCGTATTCTCGATCAGCAGCTTTGTCTTTCCGGATAGTTTTTTCTCGACCACGGATGAAATCATTTCTGAGGCTCGCCCAAGAGCTTCCCCTATGGGCTCCCCAGAGGTTGAGCCCGGATGGAGTACCAGACCCGCTGCCCCGAGCCTGTTTGCAAGCTCCCACTCCAGATTGAGTGTGATCGATGATTTCAGGATAAGGTCCGGACGAGGCGTTGCCACATTGATCAGGTAGCTTGCATGAATCAGAAAAGGAGCTCCGGAGAGATCCATGAGACACCTGCTTCGAAATTCTTCAACTTCTTCTTCGGTAAACTCCGGAAAGTCCCAGGTTCTTGAAGAATGCGTAAAGATCTGGAACGAAGAACAGGAAAGACGGGAAGCTCTGGAAACAGATTCCTTTATTCCACCGGCAATGGAAACATGAACACCTGCCATTACCATGGAGAACACCTCACCATTATATCCATCTCAAAGATAATGCTTTCTGGAAAAAGAGGAATATGCCCGAATCAAAAAAAGGGAGGGAGGTCATCCCCCCTCCCTCGTACAATTCAGAAAAGCGTTTTTCAAGGCCATTTCAACACTCTAGTGCCCTACCGCAGGATGTCCCATCATGGGATGGACTCCATGATTCATCATCATCTGACGCCAAAGTTTTTTGACCTTGTCAAATTGCACATCGGTCAGAATTTTGTGGGCATCCGCCAACATTTGAACTCGGGCAACCATAATGTTTTTCTTATGCTTCAAAACCCTGTCAATATCTTTTTTCAGGATACCGGTATTGACATCTTTCTGCATGAGAAGCTGCATGCCTTCCTTTTGGATAACCTGAATCCGGGCTTTTTCCATAGCTTTCTGTTTCTGGAATTTCACATTGATCGCTTGCAGCTTTAAGACCTGATCAGCCGTCAGTCCGAGCTCTCCCTGATTCGTCAAGTAGAAACCAATCGGGCCATCATTTATTGGCTCAGCGCCTGCAACAACTGCCTGAAAAAACAAAAGTAAAAAGGTAAAAACAGTAACATTAAACACAGACACCCGATTCATCCAAGTTTCCATTTTGAAGACACCCCCCCCAAAAAGCTACCTGCCCAAAACCTTCATTTGAAGATCCCCGGCAGTCTTACTGCATTATTTTCTGAGGCTATCACAGACTATTAGCCTTGTCGAGATTCTCGGGAGCCGCTAAGGTGTTAAAAAACGACGGGATTTTCCCAAAATGGCAGGAGAATGAGTTAAAGGGTCTCTTTTTGAACCCAGAACCTCTACTTGTAAGGAAGTGAAACGGTGAACACGGATCCTTCCCCGGGAGTGCTTTTCACGCGAATATCCCCGCGCAAAAGTTCAAGAACATGTTTGACGATAGAAAGCCCCAGACCTGTTCCGCCCATCTCCCTGGACCGGGCACGATCCACCCGGTAGAACCTTTCGAAAATCCGGCTCAGATCTTCTTTGGGAATTCCGATACCCGAATCACCCACGGTAATTTCGACACGTCCCTGAAGAAGCTGGGCGCCGATATGGACCCTTCCGCCTTCCGGAGTATATTTCAGTGCATTATCCAACAGGTTGGACAAAACAAGATTCATCTTGCCTTCGTCTGTTTCATACATCAGGGTTGGTGGATTAATCTCAACCTCAAGAGTGATATTCTTTTCTCTCGCCAGCGAACGCACCGCTTCCAGAATACTGCCCACCTGAGCAGAAAGATACACAGGCTTCACCGTCAAACTGGCCTTTCCTGACTCAAGAGTTGCCAAATGAAGAAGGTCGGTCACGATCGAATTTAAGCGGTGAGACTGGTTCACAATGATTTCCAGAAAACTTCTCGCTGTTTCGGGATTATCAATAGCCCCATCGATCAAGGCTTCAGCAAATCCTGATATGGAGGTCAGAGGTGTCCGGATTTCATGGGAAACATTCGCCACAAAGTCCTTGCGGACCCTCTCAAGACGTCGCATTTCAGTCAGGTCATAAAACAGGAAAATTCCATACCCTGACCTTGGCCCTCCGTCTCCCAATGTTCTTATTCCAAGAAGACTCCATGTCTTTGACAGGCCTCCCGAGTAGGTGACCTCGGTATGGACCGGTCGATTTCCCGAGAGAACCTCTTCGATGAGATCATCGATACCCGCTTTTTTGGCCAGCAAACCAAGAGACTCGCCCACAATTCTCGATTCATCCGGAAAAAATCGACAAAAAGACTTGTTGTGAAGCAGGACATGACCTTTTGTATCAGTAACAGCAACACCTTCAACCATATGATCAAGAACAGCCTCGGAACGGGCAGCAAGCTCTTTCACATCGGATTCTCTCTGAAGTTTTTCAGAGTGCGACCGGCTGACCTGGATATAAATCTCATCAAGAAGATCGTCAAACCATGTATTTTCCTGCATTTTTTGGGGCTTTTGAAATGCCGTCCTGATCTGGAAGCGAACTCTGCGGGAAATCAGTGTTACCAGCAAAAAAAGAAACACCACTAAAAACAGGATCAATATGAAGCGATCAAAGGTTCCCTGAAGCCTGGAGAAGAACCAGCCTGCAGAAAAAGCGATGCAGAACAGGGTAATAAGAACACCCCGGAAGGTCATTTTTAACTGATCTCGCCTGGATCATCGGAAAATTTGTACCCAATCTGCTTGACGGTTTGAATCTTGTTCTGGAATACTCCCATTTTCTTTCTCAATCTTCTGATATGAACATCAACAGTCCTGTCTGTCCCTTCATAATCATCTCCCCATACCAGATCAAGAAGCGTGGCACGATCAAGAACCCGGCCCGCATTTTTCATTAATGTCTGCAGAAGGGAGAACTCCTTTGCCGTCAACGGCATGGTTACACCTTCCGCAAGAGCTTCATGTCTTGACTCATTCACCGAAATACTTCCGATGCGAATGACATCATCCGCCTTGACTTGAGGCTCAAGATGAACCCTTCGCAGAATCGCACGAATTCTGGCAAGCAGCTCCTTCGGGTTGAAGGGCTTTACCAGATAGTCGTCTGCTCCAAGTTCAAGGCCAATAATCCGGTCCGTTTCATCCGCCTTTGCCGTCAGTATAATAACAGGGATCTGGTTTGTCCGGGGCTCTTTTTTCAGCATTCTGTTCAGGGAGAGACCATCGATTCCCGGAAGCATCAGATCGAGAACGATCAAGTCCGGCAGCTGGGATTTTGCAATCGCAAGCCCGTCAGTACCATTTGATGCCTCCAGAACCTCATAATGCTCCTGTGTAAGGTAATGTCGGGCCAATGTCCGGATATCCGCCTCATCCTCTATCAGTAGAATACGCCGACTCATCAATCCACCTCCTTTAGTATGAGAGGAAATTCCGTTACTTTGCTGTCCTTGATCTGAAATATTCTTAAGCTTGGAGGTGTTGTGACGGGAGAGGTGAGAAGGTAAAAAACATCTGGATAATAGGCGAGATTGATATCCACGACAGATGGATACGGCTCGGATATGGGGTGGGAGTGATAAATCCCCCAAAGAGACATCCCCTCAAGTCTGAGGGATTTTCCAACGGAAAACTGCTCAACCGGATCCATCTGATATCTGACCGGAGAGTGGAGGATGTTCGTCATGGGAATGACACGAACCGGAGTACCTGTTTGATCGGATGCCACAAGACCACAGCACTCCTCCGGATGCACTGAATGAGCATGATCAACGATTGACTGGTATAGCGCCCTTGAAAAAAAAACAGGCGCGGAAGATTCATTCGTCAAGACAGAACCTTGAACTAGATGGCACAGATCACGTCAGTGGATCCGGTTACAGAATGAATCGTTGCCTTGGGACCACACAGCTTGCACCCCGGATCCTTGGGGACCCTCACCCTCCGAAAATCCATCGAAAGGGCATCATACAGCAGGAGACGGTCCGACAGTGGCTCTCCGATTCCGAGCAAAAGCTTGACAACCTCAGCGGCCTGCAATGTTCCAATCGTTCCAGCAAGGACTCCAAGGACTCCCGCTTCCGAACATGAGGGAACCAGCCCCGGAGGAGGTGCCTCGGGGTAAAGACATCGATAGCAAGGGGTATCCATGTATCCCCTGATGGCAATCACCTGCCCCTCAAATCTCAGGATGGATCCTGAAACCAGCGGTTTTTTCAAAAAATAGGCCGCATCATTGACCACATAACGCGTTCCGAAATTATCCGATCCATCAACGATCACATCATATCCGGAAAAAAGGTCCAAGGCATTTTCCGCGGTCAGTCGTTCCTGATGGCAAATAACCTCAATATCGGGATTCAGGTTATTCATGGTCTTTTTTGCCGAAAGAACCTTCGGAACGCCCACGGTCTCGGTGGAGTGGATAATCTGTCGCTGAAGATTGGACATGTCGACTGTATCAAGATCGACCAGACCGATCCTGCCCACTCCGGCAGCAGCCAGATAAAGGGCAACCGGACTTCCCAGTCCACCCGCCCCAATAATCAGGACACTAGAACCAAGCAGTGTTCTCTGACCAACGCCACCCACCTCTTTTAAAATGATATGGCGTCCGTAGCGAGTAATCTGATCTTCGGACATTTCCTTCACCGGTTTGGCAATCCCTTGACTCATTGATTTTGCTCCTGGAAATTTTGTCCATCCTGGCACTCGATGAAAAAAGCGGGGACCGAATACCAATCATTTTAGATCAAAAAGCTTTCTGGTTCTCGCAGAATCGATTACCCCTCAAGGATACTCTTCTCTAGCGGATCCACATGAACACCTTTTTTCCTAAGCCAGTCGATTGTCAGCTCAATCTCGGAAAGGTCTCCGACCAACTCAAGCTCCATCCATCCGGTTTTATCCGAAACATCCGCTCTCCGAATATTCGGAACAACCTGGAAGTTTTTGGAAATCTCATAAATAATGGGATCCCGAACGCGGTCTTCGGGAAAGGTCAGGTGAATTCTGAGATGAGCCATTGATCTAAGCCCCCCCGGCAATTGCCGGAATAATGGACACTTCGTCGCCGGAAGAAAGCGGTGTTGATACCCCCTCCCTGAATCGAATGTCCTCTTCATTGACATAAATATTGATAAAACGTCTAAGTTCTCCGGATTCGTCCATCATTCTTTCTCTCATTGCCGGGAATCGACTGATCAGATTATCCAAAATCTCCTTTACAGATTGACCTTCCTCCGAAAGCTCGGATTGTCCACCGGCAAGAGGCCTCAATGGAGTTGGTATACGAACCAGTACAGACATGAATCCTCCTAGGATTTCGGGTTGACAATTTGTCTAAAGGATGACAAGTTGGGGTCAATGCTCACCGGCTGGGACAAAGAACCCGCAAGGGCTTCCATTGTTTTCAGACCGTTTCCGGTAATATAGGCAACAGTCAGCTCATCTGGGCGGATTGATCCTTTTTGCGCCAGTTTTTTAAGACAGGCCACAGTCACTCCCCCTGCCGTCTCTGCAAATATACCTTCTGTTTCTGCAAGAAGTTTCATCCCGTCGATGATCTCGGGATCAGTGGCCTGTTCGACCTGCCCGCCAGACTTGCCAACAACATCAAGCGCATAAAAACCGTCAGCCGGATTTCCGATTGCCAATGACTTGGCAATGGTGTTTGGACGCACAGGAACAATATGGTTCTTTCCAGAGACATACGCCTGATACACAGGAGAGCATCCCGATGCCTGGGCTCCATTAACCTTCAGAAGTGGATTTTCATCTACAAGACCCAGTCGTGTAAACTCGTGGAAACCTTTCCAGATTTTTGTCAAAAGAGATCCTGACGCAATCGGGACAACAACTTGATCCGGGACGCGCCACCCCAGTTGTTCCGCCGTCTCAAAAGCCAATGACTTGGAGCCTTCAGCATAGTATGGGCGAATATTGATATTGACAAAGGCCCATGGATACTCTGCCCCGATTTCACTGCACAGCCGGTTCACATCATCATAAGTCCCCTTGACGGAAACGACCGTTGGCTTGTAAATCAGGTTCCCGAGAACCTTTCCTGCTTCCAGATCATGGGGAATAAAAACGAAACATTCCATCCCGCAACTGGCAGCATGGGCTGAAACCGAATTCGCAAGATTTCCTGTAGAAGCACATGCGATCGTTGTAAAGCCCAGTTCCAGAGCCCTTGTTGTCGCGACTGCCACAACCCGATCCTTGAAAGACAGCGTCGGATGATTGACCGTGTCATTTTTGACATAAAGATTTTTAAGACCAAGAGCTTTGCCAAGTCGCTCTGCCCGAACAAGCGGGGTCATACCGGCATGAAGACCAGCGGTTGGTTCTCCAAGAACAGGGAGCAGGTCCTTGTATCTCCAAAGTGAAACAGGACCTGCTTCAATCGATTGGCGAGAGATCTTGCGGCCAATGACGTCATAGTCATATTCAACTTCCAGTGGTCCAAAACAAAATTCACAAACGTGAATGGCTAAAAGCTCATATCTTCTGCCGCATTCACGGCACTTAAGCGCTTTCACGCCTGAATGGGCAGCAGAGTCAGACTGGATTGGCACAGACGGGTTGCTCATAATCGTGAAGCTCCGTAATGGTTGGATTGTCACCGCAAATGGGACAACGGGGGTTTTTCCGGACACCCACTTTTCGAATAAGAACAGTCAAGGCATCATAAGTTAATAGATGGTTCGTCAGAAGTTCTCCTTTTCCCAGAAGAAACTTCAGAACCTCTGTGGCCTGAATCGAACCGACAACTCCGGCAATAACGCCGAGAACACCGGCTTCAGAACATGTTGGAATGGCTCCGGCTGGAGGTGGTTCCCTGAAAATGCAACGATAGCAGGCACTTTGTCCGGGAACAATCGTCATCACCTGACCTGAAAATCGGAGAATCCCCCCATGGACAAGGGGTTTTCCAGTGAGAACAGCCAAGTCATTGATCAGAAACTTCGCAGAAAAATTATCTGTTCCATCTATAATGACATCATAAGGCGCAGCGATCTCCCGGGCATTTTCCGAGTTCAGGAGCACCTGATAGGTCTTCACTTCGACATCAGGGTTCAAACCTGTCATCTTTTCGGAAGCTGAAAGGACTTTTGGCCTTCCAATATCCTTGGAATGGTGAATGACCTGACGTTGCAGGTTCGAAAGGTCAACCACATCCATATCAACTATTCCTATATGCCCCACTCCCGCAGCGGCAAGGTAGAGAGCTACAGGACTCCCGAGACCACCGGCTCCAACAATCAGCACGCTGGAGTTCAAGAGCTTTACCTGACCACTCCCACCAACCTCTGACAGCAATATATGACGTGAGTAACGGTGTATCTGATCTTCTGTCATTTCCATCTCAATACCCTCACCGACTTGATTTGCCATCTGGAAGCACAATCGAATCGAACTGCAGCCTTTAGAGATTCAAATACTTTTCCATTGAAAAATATCGCTCAAAACTATCACACACAATTGTCACAACATGTGACCCCGGAGGCAACTCTCCGGCCAATCGAAGCGCCCCAACGACATTGGCACCCGAGGTGATCCCCGCCATCAGCCCTTCTTCCTGGGAGAGACGTCTGCTCATATCGATCGCTTCACGGTCAGAGATTTTCTCAATCCGGTCAACAACAGACCGGTTAAACGTTTTGGGCTCAAAACCTGCCCCGATCCCCTGTATGCGGTGAGGACCAGGAGATCCCCCTGAAAGAACGGGGGAAGATGAAGGTTCCAGTGCCCATATTTTGAGATCTCTTTTCTTCTCCCTCAAATAGCGACCGACACCGCTGATCGTACCGCCTGTCCCGACTCCGGCAACGAATCCGTCCGGAACCCGACCCAATTGACGAAAAATTTCAGGACCTGTCGTACGATAATGGGATTCAGGGTTTGAAGGATTCTCGAACTGTCGGGGCATGAAAAGACCTTTTTCGTTCTTTTCCATTTCTGTGGCTTTCCCGATAGCTCCGACCATGCCATCCCTTGATGGTGTCAAAAGAACCTCTGCTCCCAAGGCTTTGAGATGAGAGACTCTTTCGCCAGATACACCTTCAGGCATAACGATGGTAATGGCGTAACCTTTGAGAACAGCAATCTGGGCAAGGGCTATGCCAGTATTCCCACTGGTTGCCTCAACAATGCGACCCGACCTTCCAAGTCGACCATCCCGTTCGGCCTGCTCGATCATAAAAAGAGCCGGGCGGTCCTTGACGCTTCCACCAAGATTTCTGGACTCGAGCTTGACCCAAACGGTCCGGTCAAGACCAACGGTCACCTTTGACAAAGGAACCAGTGGCGTGTTCCCGATCAACGCCAAAGGATTTCGAATAACATCTCCTTCCGGAGAAGTCACAAGCCACCACCCATAAAAAACAGGATCTCAAGCTCATCATCTTCATTTAAACCCGTAGAAGCCCACTCTTCCCGCTCGACAATCCGACCATTCAACTCCATTGAAACCAGTTGAGGATCCAGACCTTCAATTTCAAGATAGGCAGACAAGGACGTCCCCTCCGGGACATCCTTGCGCTTTCCGTTTACCAAAATTTTCATAACAGCCTCAGGTCCCCATCTCCCAGGAAGCAAGGTAATTTTTCTGCTCCGAAGTCAAAGTTTCAATTTTCACACCCAATGCTGCAAGCTTAAGGGAAGCAATTTCCTGATCAACCGCTTCAGGGAGACGAACAACAGTCTTTTCCAGTGTTTTTCTGTTCTGGACCAGATATCGCGCACCCAGTGCCTGATTGGCAAAACTCATATCCATCACTTGAGCGGGATGACCTTCCGCTGAAGCGAGGTTAATCAAGCGTCCTTCTCCCAACACCATGATCCGACGTCCATCCCTGGTTACAAACTCTTCAACAAAATCCCTCAGGATGGAACGCTCTTTTGAAATGGACTCAAGGTAGGGGAGGTTCAGCTCGACATTGAAGTGACCGGAGTTGCAAACAATGGCACCATCCTTCATCGCATCAAAAGCTTCCGCTCCAACGACATTGATGTTCCCTGTCACTGTTATAAAGAAATCCCCGAACTTCGCAGCTTCTTTCATCGGAGCAACCGAATAGCCATCCATGACCGCCTCGAGAGCCTTGATCGGATCAATTTCTGTGACAATGACCCGGGCACCCATGCCCTGCGCTCTTCTTGCAATACCCCGACCGCACCATCCATACCCGGCAACAACAACAGTCGAACCGGCAAAAAGACGGTTAGTCGCCCGCATGATGCCATCAAGGGTAGACTGTCCGGTTCCATAGCGATTGTCAAAAAGATGTTTCGTCTGTGAATCATTGACCGCAACCACCGGAAAACCAAGAACACCCTTTTTGGCCATGCTCTTCAAGCGAATGACTCCGGTTGTCGTTTCCTCCGTCCCGCCAATCATTTCCTTGACCCATTCCGGATAATGTGAATGCAGCGTGGAAACAAGGTCTGCACCATCATCCATGGTTACATGGGGCTTGATATCAAGAACAGCCCTTATATGGCGATAATAGGTATCGTTATCCTCGCCCTTGATTGCAAACACCGGGATGCCATCATTGACAACAAGACTGGCCGCAACATCATCCTGGGTTGAAAGAGGATTGGATGCACAAAGATACACATCGGCGCCACCTGCCTTCAGGGCCTTCATCAGATTGGCCGTTTCCGTAGTGACATGAAGGCATGCCGACATGCGGATCCCTTTCAATGGTTTTTCCCGGGCAAAGTCTTCAGCAATCTTCCGGAGTACCGGCATATCCCTTGCCGCCCAGCTGATCCGATGAGATCCCTGCTCGGCCAATGATTTGTCTTTAATGTCAAAATTCATAAGAAATGATCCTTTCTGAAAAGTAAATGTCAAAAAACATTATCCCTAAAAACTTACGATCAGGAACCAACTAGCCCTTTCTTGCCGCTTCACGGCGAAGATTCTCTACCTGATCAAGCTTTTCCCATGTAAAATCTTCATCCAGCCGGCCAAAATGTCCGTATGACGCCGTTTTCCTGTAAATAGGACGCCGTAACTTCAGATGCTCAATGATCCCCTTTGGGGTCAGAGGAAAGATTTCCGCTACAATTTCTGCGATCCTGTCATCAGGAATTGTTGAGGTCCCTTGTGTTTCCACATGGATGGAAACCGGATCGGCGACGCCGATCGCATAGGCCAGTTGAACTTCACAGCGAGAAGCTAACCCCGCACCCACAATATTTTTGGCTATATAACGGGCCATATAACATGCAGAGCGGTCGACTTTTGTCGGGTCTTTTCCTGAAAAAGCCCCACCCCCATGACGACCCCAGCCGCCATATGTGTCAACAATAATCTTCCTTCCGGTCAATCCCGCATCGCCCATTGGCCCACCGGTCACGAATCGCCCGGTTGGGTTAATGTGAAACGTCACGGTCTTTTCATCAAGAAGGTTTGTCGGGATCACCGGGCGAATCACTTTTTCAATGATATCCCGACGAATCTCTTCTTGCGTTACTTCAGGCGCATGCTGTGTCGAGACAACGATTGTTTCAACACCAACGGGCTTGAATCCATCATATCGAAGAGAAACCTGAGCCTTTCCATCGGGACGAAGATACGGAAGAACCCCCGTTTTCCTGACATTGGAAAGCTGACGTGTCAGCCTGTGCGCCAAAAGAATCGGCATCGGCATCAACTCTTCCGATTCGTTGACCGCCATTCCAAACATCAATCCCTGATCCCCGGCACCTCCAGTATCAACGCCCATTGAAATATCCGGGCTTTGCGAGTGAACAGCCGTCAGGACAGAACAAGTCTTGTAATCAAATCCGAAAGAGGCATCCGTATAGCCGATCTCTTTCACCGTTTCACGAACAATATCTTCATACTGAGTATTGTGTCGTGCAGTAATTTCCCCGGCAACGATCACGATACCAGTCGTTGTGAGCGTTTCACAGGCAACCCGCGCCATTGGATCCTGAGAAAGGATCGCATCTAAAATTCCATCAGAGACTTGATCACATAACTTGTCTGGATGACCTTCCGTCACAGACTCGGAGGTGAATAGGTAGGGGGCACGCGCCATTGGATCTCCTGTCAGAATCAAGCCAAAAAAAAACCCGGTGCATGAGCACAGGGTTTACATTTAATCAAGCGTAAATACCTGGACTTTTAGCACTTTTTTTAGGTGGTTGCAACAGACCTCAAATCAGTCCACCTTGCACTTTTGATCATAAAACGATAGAGCTACCATGTCAATATCTTTAGGAAGAAGAAGTGCAAAGACCTCCTCTCTGAGAGCTGTAATGCGGTGAAATCTTGATCACGAGCTTTCCGGCTCGATAGGCTTTGCAGGTCAGGAAGGAAACGAACAGTCCCCAGCCAGACGACAGGATCTCCTTAAAACGCCCTCTTGCCTCCGCTTGCCTTGCTGGCTAAGAATGTGGAATGCGCAGGCAAATGTTCAGCATTTTAAATGCATTGCAAAAAAATAGAGGCGAGTTGGATATCTAGACAGGGGATCCTCATTCGAATAATGAAATGAGGGGATTATTAATATTTTCAATCTGAATTGTGTTGCGAAGGATTTGGTGGAGCTGAGGGGGATCGAACCCCTGACCTCAAGACTGCCAGTCTTGCGCGCTCCCAACTGCGCCACAGCCCCAAACCGTTGAAAGGATTTGTCATTTTTTCGACCTCGCCATTCTAGCTTGGAAAAAGACTCTTGGCAAGGGCTTGTTAGCCCCAAGTAGTAATGTCCGCTTCTCCCAAATAGCTTCAAAACAAAATCACCCGATTGAAAACCTTTTAAAAATCAGAATTTTCAAACTGTCCAGAACGATTAAATAGCCTAACGATCCTAAAAACACTGCGAATAAAATACGATTTGAGAGAGGTTCCATCAGAATGCCAAAATGCGACAGGAGCACCGCAATCAATATATCCAGAAAAGATGAGAGAAGAAGCCATCGCCCAGGGGGAGATTTCCAGAAATGCCCTCGCTCCCTGATGGCATAAATGGTTGCCTGATTTCCGACAACAAGAATGAGAAACGCCAGGGAATGAATGCCTCCGGGAGCCAGATTAAAAACATCTATACCCAAAAGAAGTATGGATGTTGCGAAAATCAAAAACAAAAAAGACAGAAGGATCCCTGCAATCATAAGACCTTGAACATTCCAGACATTGGGATAAAGAGATCCTTTCACATTGTCAGTACTAAGCGACATCGTCAGAAAATCCCCGATGACCAGGACGAGAACCATCAGAAGAGGCGTCAGAATTGCATGATGCGTGACAAGCAGGCCTATTCCAAGAAACAATACCGTCACAACCTTTTTTATAATGGAATTCAGCGCATACGTCTGAATTCTCTGGAATATCTTCCTGCCTTCTTTCACCGTCTCAATGATTCCCTCAAGGCCTGGGCGAGTCAAAACAATTCCTGCCGCCGACTTGGCAACATCCGTTGCGGTCATGACAGATATTCCCATCTGTGACTGCCTGAGAGCAGGAGCATCATTGGCTCCATCCCCACACATTCCCACAACATGCCTTGCCTTCTGAAAAGCTTTGACCAGATGAAACTTGTCCTCGGGCAACACTCCGGCATACACCCCGTAGGACTCTGTTAAATCTTTTTCAGAAATGGATTCGAACGGATAAAGCTCTCCTGAAATACCAACAGCTTTCGCCAGATGCAATGCGGTCTTCGGTGCATCTCCCGTTACCATAACTGTACGGATACCAAGTGTTTGGAGATCCCCGATCAACTTTGCCGAATCCTCTCTCGGTGGATCCGTCAACACAATCAAACCCACAATCGATGAAACACCTGCCTCTCCCCTCGAAACAGCGATAACCCTGAATCCCTCCGACTGCCATTTCTCCGCTTTCATCACCGCATCCGCAGAAAATGTACTTGTCTTCAGGATTGCAGGAACCGCCCCTTTCTCAATCGTTACAGAAACTCCGGATTTTTCAGGATAAGTCGCCCTGGAGGTCTTTGTCTGCGGGTCAAACGGAATAAACTGACTCAAGACTGATCGGTCCGGATTGATATTGAGTCGCGCTGCTTCTCTGGAAATCGCAAGATCAATGGGGTCTTGTCCTCCATCATTGCTTGCCATGGCCGCCATTTTGAGAACTTCGCACTCCGGAATTTTTCCCAAAGGGATCACAGAAATGAGCTTTAATTCATTTTTGGTCAATGTTCCTGTTTTATCGGCACATAAAATGTCCAGAGTGGCCGCCTCCTCCAAAGAGGATAGTCTGGTCAGAAGAACTCCTTTTTCTGCGAGGAGCCTTGCACCAAAAGAAGCTGCCAGGGTAAAAGTTGCGGGCAACGCGACAGGAATGGAGGCGAGAAGGATTGTCAGCAGAAGAGGAAGAACCTGATGAGATGACATCGAGTAATTGGAAATCATTACAAAGAAAAAGATGGCTCCATTGACCAAAGTCAGATTTCTGACAAGCTGCAATATCGCCTTTTGCTCAGAGCTTTCAACATAGGCTGTCCTGACAAGCTGAATCGTTTTTCCAAAACGGGTGTGAAGACCCGTTTTGACGACTTTTGCCAAAGCTTCACCGCGACGAACAAGTGATCCGGAGTAACTGTTACCCCCTGCCCCCACCTCTTCAGGCACAGTCTCCCCTGTTAAAAGGGAAACATCCAGAAGGAGCTGCCCCTCAAGTAATACAACATCCGCCGGAACAAGCGAACCAATGGTAATCCGAACAATATCTCCCGGAACAAGAATCGATGCGGACTCTATATGCCATGCGTGATCCCTGAAAACGGATACATTGATCGCAATCTTTGACTGAAGGGAGGAAAGAGTTCTCTGTGACTGACTTTCTTCAAAGAAACCAAGAAATGCATTAAAGAGGAGAAGAACAAGGATAATGAAGCCTTCCAGATATCTGCCCAGAAAAAATTCCAAAATGACAGCAATCTCAAGCATCCATGGAACTGGGGACCAAAACTCAAAGAAAATGCGGGTGAGAATGGGGGGGGCAATATAGTCGGCACGATTCGGACCATAAATTTCAAGAAGGTGGGCTGCCTCCGTCGTTGACAACCCCTCAAGCAACCCATTTTGGGGGTTATCGGTCTGCATCGAAATGGCAGCCCCTTCACTTTACTTTGTAAAAATCAAAGAGTCCGTGAGAAAAGGGGGCCTTTTACAGCAACATTGAGATAGCGGTCAAAAGTCATCGCAATATTGCGCATAAAGATCCTCCCCGTTGGTGTAAGGGTGATTTTTTCAGGAGTAATCGTCAAAAGACCATCCTGCTGGAACCGGTCAAGGTCTTCAACCTCTTTTCCGAAATACTGATCAAAGTCTTTTCCAAAAGAATCAAGGACGTTCTGGCGATTGATCTCCAGGTCACACATGATTCTCGTAATCACCTGACGGCGTATCGCATCATCCAGAGAAAGCCGGTATCCACGATGAACGGGAAGCTCTCCCGCCATGACCGATTTCTGATAGTCCGGCAGGCTTTTCAGGTTCTGGGAATAAACATCTCCGACCATGCTGATTGCCGTAACGCCCATTCCGACAAGATCCGCCTCTGCCTTGGTCGTATAGCCCTGAAAGTTTCGATAAAGAGAATGCTCCTTTTGAGCCCGGGTCAATTCATCATCAGGCTTGGCAAAATGATCCATTCCGATAACAACATAACCCGCGGCTGTCAATCGATCCAGAATCATCGACATCAAGGCAAACTTGACCTCCGGGGAAGGCAGATCCTTCTCCTTGATCAGAACCATGTGCTTTTTTAACCATGGGACATGAGCATAGTTAAAAACGGCAATTCTGTCCGGCGACATACGAATGACCTGGTCGAGAGTTTGAGCAAAGCCTTCAACGGTCTGGAACGGCAGCCCGTAGATAAGATCAATGTTAATTCCGTTGAAATTGAGCTTCCGGCACTCATTGAAAACCCCCTCCGTCAAGGCTACAGGCTGAATCCGGTTGACCGCCGCCTGTACCTTCGGGTCAAAGTCCTGAACACCCATACTGATCCGGTTGACACCAAGATCGCGAATGGAAGCCAGGTAATCATTCGATGCATGTCTGGGATCAATTTCGACAGAAATTTCCCCGTCGGAATAGTCCACATCAAACCATTTATTGATATGGGAAAAAAGGAGACGATTCTGTGGAGGCGTTAAATTGGAAGGAGATCCTCCCCCAAAATGAAGTTGAATCACTTTACGTTTTTTAGAGTACAAGGGACCGACGAGAGCCATCTCCGTTGCCAGAAGATCGATATAATCAGCCGTCTTTCCCCGGTCTCTCGAAATAATGACACTGCAACCGCAGAAATAGCAGAGACTGTCACAAAATGGCAGATGGAAATAAAGCGACATTGGCTTATCGGATTTTTTTGACTGGCCTCTATTAATGGCATCCCTGTAATCTTCAGCCGTAAAGTCTGTCGTCCATACAGGGGCAGTGGGATAACTGGTATAGCGCGGACCGGCTACATCATACTTCTTCAGGAGCTCACGGCTGACATTCGTGCCGGCCATCATATTCGGAGTCATTCTTATCCTCATCAAAATCGGGCTATTCGATCAAAAAGCAAGTGGACAGGATATTAGGTCAGGATTCCTTAACCAGTCTTACCAGGTACTGCGCCATTGAAACAGGCGTTTCAGGAAGAATCCCGTGACCCAGATTAAATATATACCCTTTTCGTCCCTTCATTTCAGAGAGAATTCGGTGAACTTCCTTTTGCAAGGCTTCTGGTGTACCAAGAAGGCTGACTGGATCAAGATTTCCCTGAATCCCTTTTTCTTCAGGGATAATGCTTCTCACCACGGGAAGAGAGACTCTCCAGTCCACTGAGATAACATCCGTACCGGCGTGAATCATGTCCGGAAGAAGGGCACAGCTGCCATTCACATACAACAGGGAAGGGATACCCCGCCCGGAGAGGGCTTTAACGATCTTTTGCGTATAGGGAAGAGCGAACTCCCGGTAGTGAACAGGATTCAGCGATCCAGCCCATGTGTCAAAAAGCTGATAGGCATGGATCCCCGCATCTATCTGCATTTCAAGATAATCGATAACGGTTTTTGTCGACCGCTCAAGAAGAAGATGCAGAGTCTCGGGATCCTGAAACATCATTCTCTTGACCCGGCTGAAATCCTTTGAGATCTCTCCCTCAACCATATAAGTTGCCAAAGTAAAAGGTGAACCGGAAAATCCGATCAAGGGAACCCGACCATCGATTCTTCGATTCGACTCCTTGATCGCTTCTGCAACAAAACCTGTTTTTTCAAGGGGATCCGGAGAACAAAGTGACTCGACATCTTTACGCGTTCGAACTGGAGAAGGAAAGGATGGACCTTTTTTTTCGGAGAAGATCAACTCAAGTCCCATTGCTTCGACCGGAACAAGAATATCCGAGAAGATAATGGCCACATCAATGCCCAGCATATCAACGGGGAGAAGAGTTGCCGAGGCGGCAAGGTCTGGCGTCTTGCAGAGGTTGAGAAACGTCGTGTTTTTTCGAAGCGCCTGATACTCTGGCATATAACGCCCAGCCTGTCGCATGATCCAGATGGGGGGACGGGAAGTCGCTTCCCTTCGGCAGGCTTTTAAAAAAAGATCATTTTTAACTGAAGGGCGCATTTTTTTCCTCTCGGTCTTCGGGCTTTTTGGCAAACCATTCGTTATTGTCAGGACATCTTTGACTTTCTCCCCTCCGTAAACGAAGGGAATTCCCTACCTCGCGGTCTAGGCTTCCTGGTTCACCGGGAGTCGCTCCCCGTCCCGGCTTTAGGCCGGAACGGGAAGTCTGACATTCCCTCCGCAGGCACATCCCGCCAGCCCGGCGGTGAGTATCTTCTTGGACGCATTCATGTCCGGTCGTGGGTCGTCTCGCACTCCAGAATCTGCCGTCCGTACCAAGTGGCCTTGTAGTCGATCTGTCTCAGAAGTTCCGACAAGGAGACGTCGGTGATGCTCTTCGACAGGTGCCGGTTCTTCCGCATGTTTTTCACGGACAAATCCTCTACGACGATGAGTTGGTTCTCATTCACCAGCCGAGTCGAAAGCTTGTGGAGAAATTCGTTCCTCCGGTTTTTGGAGCCTTTCTTCTCTTTGGCCATTTTCCGTTGCCAGAAAGCCAGCTTCTTCTCTTCCTCGCGGAAGAAGTTCGGGGCGAGGAGCTTCTCCCCCGTGGAGAGAGTGACCAAAGACGACAACCCCAGGTCGATCCCGACTTTTGTTTCAATTTCAGGCTTCGGTGCGACTTCGTCCTCGAAATGCAGGGACACGAAATATCTGGGAAGACACCGGGACCAAAGGCACGCCGTCAAACTCCGCCATTAAGGGCAGAGCTTGACGACGTTTTTCTATAAACGAGTATCCTCCGGAACATCAGACCTCACGATCGGCCATCTTGGCATGGGCGTACGTCCAAGCTGGAGCAGGCGGATGATTCTTTTTGCCATATGGGCGAGAAGGAGCGGATGATCCCCAAAGGCCGGGGTAATGAGGATCTCTCCGACGTATCCGGTTCTCGCCTGAAACAAACTAGCCTGATGGCGAATCCGATCCATCAAGACCCCCTCAAACAAAAATACCGGAACAATAATCAGCCGATCAAAATCAGACTTTAATTCTGACATGACTGTGGCCAGCCGGGGTTCCGTGACTCCAATAAACGTAACGAGCGGTTCGGCCCCCCTTCTTCGCTCCCACAAACGCCGGGATTGATAATACAAGGAGGCGTTTGCATTGGGGTCCAGGCTTCCCCTTCCGACAAGAACAAGAACCTCTTTTTTATCTTTTTCGGCCGGAGGAAGGAGATTCAGGAGAATATCCACAAGAATCTGGTCTGTCCCCAAAGCCCACTCCCGGATAACAGGAAGGCCCGGAAAAAGCTTTCTGGCTTCGGCAACATAGGAAGGAACATCACTTTTTGAATGACCTGCGTCAAAAAGAAGATAGGGAACCATCGCAATTCCCGCAGTATGGGGAGAGGTCTCACGGATAGAATCCGAAACCGAGGGAGTCGCATGTTCAATGAACCCCTGACGCAAATCAATTTCGGAAGGAAGCATTTTTGACAACACGGAAAACGTCTGCCGGAAATGAACGTTACCCTTCTCTTCAGGGCTTCCATGAGCGACAATCAGGACGACCCATCCCTCTTTCGAAAGACCCTCAGAGTCTGAACAGATCGAATGCTTCTCTCCTGAAGGAGAAATCTCTTTTGGATTGTGTGCAGTCATGAAAAGATTATAGGATTGGCTTGAAAGAAGGTCAATAAATCCTGCCAATGAAAACTGATCTCATTTGCTGAAAAATGGGGCCAGAAACGGTCCCCTAACAATTTTCTTAATAAAAAAGGCTATAAAGATCAAGCTTACAAATACAATCAGGTCCGATAGAAACAAGAAAAACTCCCCCAGATAAAGGGCGACACACAGATTGAAGAGGTAAACCGAAAACCAGAGAAAAGGCGCCCCCCATAGATCAATGACTGTCAAGATTTCGGAGGTTTTCTTTTTTGTCTTCATAACAGGAATGAAAAAACTCAAACCACGCCAAAGAAACAAGATCATCAAACCTAAAATGGCCCACCCTGCAAAATTGGCAAGAGGAACTCCAAAGTAGCTGCCACCTTCCGGGTAGTAGTAAATTTGCCCGAGGAACCAACGATTTCCCCTGAGAGCAACGGGATCGATTACCATGTCTATACCAAAAAACAGGATATCCGCCAGAAAAAAAACCGGCCAAGTGAGTTTTAGGGGACAGCTCAAAACCTCTCCGATGGATTCTCCCCAGACACGGGAGGCAACACCGAGGCTTGCGACCATCAAAAATGAAAAAGAAAGAAAATCCATCAATGGAAGATGGCCAACCCATATCTCTTCGCCTCGGGTTGTCGGCAGATAGGTATAGTGGCCAAAAGGGAACCAGCCCGATGGCAGAGAGGAGCTCCATTCACATAAATAGCTGGCGAAGAAGGAAAGAAGGAAGCGAACACTGGCACCCGATTTTCCGACCTGTCTGAGAAGGAACCAGAAACCCAGAAAAAGAAAGAAAAAAACGTACCACCTGAAAAGGAGTGTCTTGAAAAAGAGAAGGACCAAGGATATCTCCCTAGCTTCTGGAAACAAAAACAACCCCTGAAGTAATCAGCAGGATTCCGATCCATCGGTGAAAGGAAACATGTTCTTTCAAAAAGATTCTGGCCATCAATGCCGTCAAGACATAGCCAAAACCTGTCATCGGAATCACCAGGCTGACGGGAAGGCGCTGAAGGAATCCCAGCAGCATGATGTAGTAGATCGCCTGCAAAGCAACCCCTGACCACACCCATGGATTGACAATCGTCCCCCTGAAGCGTTCTAGAGGGGAGTCTCCCGATCCCTTTCTTGATTGCCTCATCCCCTTTGAAAGGATGATGAAACCCAAATGTTCCAGAATCAGAGCCAGCAAAAATCCTGAAAAAAATGTCCATTCCCCGATAGAGGAAATCGGTCCGGTCAAGGGTTCCTCACGATAGCGGATGAATCTGGTTTTGAGGTCGACCGGATTGATCCAGTTCCAGTAAGCGACCACCCTTAAGAACTGAAAAACGTCTCCCCCGCCAGAGAATCCGGTTTCCAAAGCTTGCAAAATAAAGCGCCAACGAAAGAATTTCCCTGAGAATCAGAAGATGTATTTGTCTTTTGGAAATTGGACGCAATACAAACCTTTTCGCAATATCAGCCAAGATCAACAGATGAAAAAACCACAAAAACAGGATACAAAAAGCAACAAAAAAATGCCCGGATGACTCAAAAAGGACTCCCGATCCCAACAAAAAGGGGAAAGGCCTCAAAAGAATGGAAAAAGCATATCCAAGAGGGCGACAGCTTCTATAAGTAATGACCCACCTTCTCTCCTGCTCCCAAAATGAGCGCCAGCTTTGGTCCGGGATCTGGGCATCAACAATATATTTCGACAGAACGATACGAAACCCCGCCCGGATGATTCCCTGGGCCAAGTGAAAATCGTCTGCCAAAAGATTCCGGATTGGGCCCAAACCACCCATTTTGAAAAGGGCATCCCTGCGCATCAGCATCGTCGGACCATAGGCAAAGTCCAGAGGGGCCAGCGCTGTTGCCAGAAGACCTTGAGGGATAGCTTCCGTATTCAACATGACCGAAGCTAATTGACTCGTTCCGGGACCTGTGGGATTCCCTCGCTGAAAGCATGTTACCAGACCGGTTTTTGGGTCTTCCAGCGCTTCCCTCATGATTGAACGCAGGTAATCCGGACCAACCCTGATGTCACTATCATTTAAAAGAATATAGGGCTCATCGGAAAATGAATTCTGCTCCATCAAGAGAAACACATTGCTGATTTTACGGTTCGCCCCTCTTGGACCCTCCACAACCTTCAGGGAAACGGAGTCCGGATAGGAAGAACACAATTCATCAATCAAGGGGATAATGGGATCATCGGATGAACCTGCAACAAAAACAACGGAGAAATTCGGATAATCCTGATGAATAAGGGACAAAAAGTTTTCACGGGCACCGACATCCAGACCGGCAACCGGTTTAATCATCAGAACAGGCGGCCAGACCGGTGGGTCAGGAAGAATTTTTTTCTGAAAATGACGATGGCCTGACCACCAGGCCAGACCATCGAAAACCAGGCTTCCTCCCCCGACAAGAAGAAGGACTACCGAAAAATCAAATACAACCAATTTTGGCTCCGGGCTGGACACTGAACCAAAAACAAACACCGCCCAACCGTTTCAGATGCGGTTATCAGTTCCGTATATAGACGATCAGGCAACCGAGGCCGGAGGAGTTTTAAGAGCTGCTTTCCTTTTCGAAAGGAAGCGGAAATAGGCAACAGCTTCCCGAAAAATCTTTTTTGCTTCCTTGCCATCTTTCATTGCTCTTTTCAGAACTTTAAAAATATAACTTGGCCGATAATAAAAACGCTGGTAAAACTTGGGCACAGCCATGAAAATCTCTCGGGCACTGATTTCCGGATAACTGATGTTACAGTTCTGAATTCCGTCACCGTTGACCATATCGATCTCGCTCATGTACCCCTTTTCCCTGGCCAGATCAAAGAAATGTGTTCCGGGATAGGGGGAGGCAAGAGAAACCTGAAGCGTCTCAATGTCCATTTCACAGGCAAAGTCAATCGTCTTTTCAATCGTTTCGGGAGTTTCTCCAGGAAGACCCACAATAAAGGTTCCATGGATCGTCATTCCGAGCTGATGGGCATTTTGGGTGAATTCTCTGGCTTGATCAACACGAATGCCCTTTTTGACATTGTTCAGGATTTGCTGATCTCCCGACTCGTAGCCAACAACCATCACTCGACAACCTGAGTCCTTCATGATGCTAAGCGTCTCGAAATCGACATTCGCCTTGGAGTTGCAACCCCAGGAAAGATTGAAGCGCTTTAATGCCCGCGAGAGCTCCCTTGTTCGATCACGATATTCCGTGAGTGTGTCATCATCAAAAAAGAGCTCCTGAATCCCCGGGAAGTTCTTGACGATGTACTCAACTTCAGAGATGACATTTTCTACAGACCGTGTCCGGTAGACATTCCCGGAGAAAGTCTGGGGCCAAAGACAAAACGTACACTTGCTGCCACACCCCCTGCCAGTATAAATAGAAACATATGGATGCTTCATCCATGGTATTTCATACAGGGAAATGTCCAGATCCCGCTTGTAGACCTCGGAAGCAAAAGGCAAAATATCGAGGTTTTCCAATACGGCCCGATCCGGAGTCGCATAGATCTTCCCTTCCTTTCGGAAATTGATTCCAAGAACCTCATCCCAGGGCTTTCCCGATGCTATTTCGGGGATAGCATAATCAAATTCTTCCCGGACAACGAAATCAATGACATTGTCGGTCTTGAGGGTTATCTCCGGCAATACGCTCGGATGGGGCCCGACGAAACCAACAATCATGGAAGGATTGATTGCCTTGAAACCTTGGGCTGTCGCGATATCATTGCTCAGGGAAGGAGTGCTCGTATACAAAATAACCATATCGAAATCTTTGGCCAGTCGAAGAGTTTCCTTCACTCCCCACCCCATCGGCGGAGCATCCAGAACAAGGGAGTTGGGCATCATTCCTGCCGGATAAGTCAGCCAGGTAGGATACCAGAATGAACGAACCTCTCTGGTTGCCTGATATCGGGCCCCGGCTCCCCCATCAAAATCAGAGAAGGAAGGCGGATTTAAAAACAATGTTCTCAGCATCAGAAACCTTTCTTTTTTGGGACCCTCCGCAATGGCACAGGAGAAAAAATGCCAGAAACGCGAATGGCCAATATCCTGCCTTTACAATAATTCTTAATAGACACAAGAGCCAAAGATCCCGCCATCTAAATTAATGGGTGGAGATAAACTCCTCTTCCGCCGACTCACTGCGATTCACGGTAACCGGGTATCCTCTCTGGCTTGAGATCTCTCCCAATCGCTCGATCACACCTTCAATCAACCAGTCAGGGGTAGATGCTCCAGCGGTCACGCCTACCCGTTCACTTCCGTTAAACCAGTCAGGATTGATATCCTTGGCACTGTCCACCAGATAGGACTTGGGACAAAGACCGGCAGAAACCTCCTGAAGGCGGCGGGAATTGGCGCTTGTCATCGAACCAACGGTAATCATCACGTCCATGTCGCCGGCAATCTCGAGCGCTG
The DNA here is from genome assembly GCA_027323445.1 of Leptospirillum sp. Classification (GTDB taxonomy): domain Bacteria; phylum Nitrospirota; class Leptospirillia; order Leptospirillales; family Leptospirillaceae; genus Leptospirillum. Next base: position 9,193 of record DAHWBS010000010.1, on the reverse strand, counting down.
AGGTCTGACGCTTTTCGGTGGCATCACAGATTGTATTATGCACTTCAAGCTGGGGATACTTAACAGTCAGGAGGGCCAGGATCTCGTCAAAATACTTGATGCTCTGTGTCGTCTGGGAAACCAGTGCCACCGGTCCGCTGACAACAGGCAGACGATCAATTTCTTCGGGCTTGTGAAAGATATGAATATGCTCTTTTGCCCAACCCTGGACACCCATCACTTCATCATGGCTCTCCTCGCCCAGAAGAAGGATCGTGTAGTTCTTGTCCGCCAGATTGCGAACGATCCGGTGGATTTTCGAAACAAGAGGGCAAGTTGTATCGACCACTTCGAGATTTTTATCCCGGGCTTCCTTGATGACATCGGGGGCAACCCCGTGGGCACTGATGATCAGTGTACCCCGGTCTACCTCGGAGACAGCATCAACCGACTTCACTCCGCGGTTGGCCAGATCTTTTACGACATGGGTGTTATGAACAATTTCATGGAGAATAAAAACAGGACCGGCCGACTCTTCAGCAGATTTGTTCGCAAGCTTGATTGCAAGTTTCACACCGACACAGACTCCCGCATATTCCGGCAAAAATATATCCATCAGAATCTCCTGCTTTTTAGATTAACTCCTATCCGGATCGGACACACAACCATGCGCCAAATGCCCGGACAAGCTTTTTGTTTCTCTTCCGGTCAGCCCAACTTATCCGGGAAAGGTCCCGGCCCCCATATATTCCTCTTTCGAAAACCACAGGACAGCATCGTCAAAAGCTTTTTCAACCGGAGTCAATACAAGTCCCAGCTCCCTGACCGACCTGTCTCCTGAAAAAAACATCATTTTATGGGCCATTCGAGCCGCATCAAAAGGAACAAGCGGTTCACGGCCTGTCAAGAGGGAGATCCCCTCAGACACCATGGCAACGGGATAAAGAAGCGACCTCGGCATCTCCGCTTTTGGAGCCGGAACTCCCGTTATCCCTGCCAAAAGATTAAAAATTTCAGACAGTTTCATATTCTGATTCGCCAAAATGTATTTCTGCCCGGGAACACCCTTTTGCGCTGCCAGAAGATGACCTCGAGCGACATCCCGAACGTGAATGACATTGAGACCTGTCCGTACATACGCCTTCATCATTTTCCGCATATAATCCCGGACGATACGACCCGTTGGAGTCGGCTTGATATCTCCTGCCCCGATTGGAGCACTGGGGTTGACAATAACAATGGGAAGAGGAATTCCCCCATCATTACCACCTGCATAAGACAACACCAGTTGCTCTGAGAGATACTTTGACAGTTTATATTCCCCGATCAGCGTTTTTGTGTCAACTTCCATCGTCTCATCGATCGGAATTCCATCCGAACGAGTTCCCAGTGCGGCAACGCTCGAACAATAGACAATCCTGTCCGGACGGCAGATCCGGCAGGCTTCCAGAATATTTCGGGTCCCTTCAACATTGGTTTGAATGATCTCTCCTTTGCGGGGAGTCCACAATCGATAGTCTGCCGCAACATGATAAAGCTCATCCATCCCGTCAAGAGCGCGGACCAGAGACAACGGATCAAGAAGGTCTCCCGTTACCCAGGATACGGCCTCACTTTCTTCCGGAAGATTCCTTTTATCGCTGCTATCTCTTGTCAGACATCGAATGGAATACCCTTCCTCAAGAAGAAGTCTTGCCACATGGGAACCGACGAAGCCTGTCGCACCCGTCACCAGAGCTGTTCTCTTACCTCTTGCCATTACCGATCCTCCCGCATTTCACATTTTTTCAGGACGGAACTCCTGTGATAAAGTACGGAGGAATAATATTCCATCATCGACTCCCATTGGACAAAACTCCAGCAATCACTATTTTAAAGAGGTTTTTGACCGGCCAAATGACAATCCCAAAAAAGATCCTGACCATCCCCGGTCTCTTGCTAATAATGGCCTCATGTACCACTGCACCAGTTCCCCTGAAGAGCCAGAATGCTCTTGATACAGCCAAGATTGAACTTCCGGACACGGTCTTTCCATCCCGGAAGCTCGAGCTCAGCATGGAACCTATCCTCAAAAAAGACGGGTTCACATGGACAGATCCCAGATACTCCCTTGGAAAACACCTCATCAAAGGAAACGAGATTTTCTGGTTCGACCAAAACCAAAAATGGCATATTACCCGGTATTCGGCAAAGCTTTTCGCAAATCAATACACAATCAATCGATACATGGTCAATTCTGCCAGAGATGTTCACCAACTGGGCAAAACAAAAACAACATCCCTCGCAACCTGTATCTTTACCCGACCGGCTTTCACGTTCAGACACTTCAGCGATGTTTCATTCCCTACATTTTTTACGGACGGACTCCTGATGGGGACCATCGACCTGTTTCTCTCGCCCGTCTCTTATTTATCATGCAGCCTTCTCGACAACAACAAGAGAACCGTGCAAGCGATCATCCAGAAAAATGATCCGGAAGCTGAAGAACGGCTCAGAAAAGCCCTTCAGAAGGGGAACCCGATCCCGACAAACTCCACAACCCCTGCCTGGGTCGAATAACCCATATCGAGACGTCCGACCACATTTGGCTCGACAAGGGCCCGGAACCCGACACCAGGATTGATGGCATAAAGCGAAGGGTTCATGAGCTCCCTCTGATCGTGAAAAACCTCCCCGACCCCCAGAAACGGAGCAATCTGCCATGAGCTGGTCACCCCAAGTAGCGTCATGTCAAAAGCCTGTATTCTCTCTTCCATGTTAAAAAGAGCCGCATCGAGATCATAAAAACGTCCGGTACCAAATCCTTCAAGGGTGTAGGCTCCACCCAACATGCTCTGGGCATAGAAGGGAATATTCGGACCATTCATCAGGTTGACCATTCCCCTGATTGCCAGAACATTCTGGTCATTATCCCCCTGGGGAATCCAGGTTTTGTACTCTGCGTTAAAACGATCAAAGACACTCACCTCGCCAGCCGTCTCATTCTGGTCAAGCTCAGCAAAAGCCCTCGCATAGGTTCCTGTCGACGGAATCAGATGATTATCCCTGGTGTCATAGGTCAGATTCACCCTGTGGGAGATAATCACGGGACTGTTTGAAATTCCATTGACCGAGGGAAAGAGCGTCCCGGAGTAAGGCATGCCTGGAATAACTCCGGGTGAAGCCCCATACTCTCTCAGACGCTCCATGAACCAGGCCCGGATTTTCTGATGATCAAGATTGGCACCAACCGTCACATGGGCCGATGCTTCCGACAAGGTGTAGTTTGTCTGATTTCCAAAAGAAGAATCCGGTCCCAGACCATAAAAACGGGCCGCCGGATTTTTGAAGTCCTTTAAGCGGATATCAAGGATATACCGCCCATCTCCCATGGACAGGTCCCTGTAATGAAACTCGTAAAAATTCCAGATGGAGTTGGACTGGAGTCCGATCAAATGCCACCTTTTAAGATTGCCCTTGTAGTAACGGTAATAACGCGCGCCCAGCTGAGTGCCCAGATAGGGGTTATAGGTGATGGAAGGTGCGAGGATTGATGTAATACGGCCACTGGGAAGAGCTGAGAGAATCGGAATGATCGTTCCGACTGTTACTCCCGTGTTATAGCTGACACCAATAGCCGGAAGCGGGATTACAACAGTATTCTGCGTCGGACTGGTAAAAGAAAACGGAGACGGAACCCCAATCGGCAACTGGGGGAAACTTTCAGCGTTTCCGGGATTCAGGAAAGGTCCCGTTCCAGGAGGTCCTGAGGAAGAAGCCGGGGGAGGAACAGGAATCGCATAAGAGGTGAAAGGATCGATGAGCAGAAAGAAAATGAACGCACTCAATGCCAAAAAAGATTGAACCGCTCCTTTGCCTCTTTCCCCTCCCGATTTCTCGAGCAGGAAACAACCCACTCTTTTTCCCAGATCGGCAAGCCCCTTTCTGGCGACCCGCTGGGAAAGGCCAACCTGGATCAATGCCAAAAGCTTTGGAGGCGAAAGAATGGACCGCAAGAGTCGGGGAAAAGAGAGTTTTCCGTTTTTCTGAACCAGATCCCCTAAAAACTCCGGCAACGTTTCATCAACGGCGTCCGAGATGGCTCTTGCCGCAACAAACTGACATCCCCGAGAGCGAATGGCCTGTTCCCAGAGTCCAGTTTCCATGTCGCAAACATCAGACCCTGTCAATCGGAAAAGCTCTTTTTTTTCATGGGGGCTTCCGGCTATCTTCAAAATGGAAAGTCCCTTTCCCAGAGGAAATCCCAACATCTCTCCCAGACCAGCCGAAAAGGGAAGTTCCAGGACCGAACAAAGCGGGAGGGGTTCGGTATCCCCTTTCGACAAGGTGGAGATGGACGAAAGAAAAAGGACACTTCCTCTTTGTGCATGCATCGAGAGGCCGCCGCCAAAGCCTGCAAGAAGAACGATATCATCCCCGTTCAGGGAAGACAGCATCTCCGCATCCTCCTGATCGGGTGGCCCCATACCAACGACTCTCAAGCGGAAAAGCCCCCGGGAGAAAACCTCTCCCCTTTCCCTCTGAACCAGGCGACCCTGTTTTTTCAATACAGGAAGCAACCCGGAAAGAATGCAGCGGGCCTCTTCCTCAAGTGGTGTCAGAATCAAAAGTGGCCGGGAAGACAAACGGAAATCCTGATTAGAAAAATGAGGCGAGAGGGGCAAAGGGTTGCTTCCTCCAGACGGCTACTTTCCCGGAAACCCGGGAAGCCCCTTCAAAATGGACATTCTGATAAAGGGCCAGCGCCCATAACGGGAAGTAGTCCCTGTACATGTTGTAGCGAAGATAAAACACCCTTGCAAAACCCGTTCCCGTATAGAGCGTTTCATCCCATCTGCCGTCTGTCCGCATGTTTTCAAGAAGCCAGTCGATTCCCTTCCTGACGGCAGGACTGTCCGCATGTTCTCCATGAACAAGCGAGATAAGTGCCCAGGCGGTTTGAGATGGAGTCGACTCGCCCACACCCGCGGTTTCTTTTTTATAATAGGAAAGACAGCTCTCGCCCCATCCACCGTCAGCATTCTGGTGATCGAGCAAAAAGCCCATTGCACGCTGGACCATGGATGACTTCATATCAACGCCCAAAGCCCGGAAGGCGGAAATCACAGACCATGTGCCATAAATATAGTTGACTCCCCATCGACCATACCATGAACCGTTGCTTTCCTGTTCGCGACGCAAGTAGTCAAGCGCCCTGGCAACTGGGGGAAAATCCGGCCGATAGCCATAGAGCCCCAGAAACTCCAGCACACGCCCTGTAAGGTCCGCCGTTGATGGATCAAGAAGTGCCCCATGGTCTGCAAAGGGAATATTGTTCAGAAATAGAAGATCATTGTCTTTGTCGAAGGAGGCCCATCCACCATCCGTACATTGCATTGCAAGGACCCATCTGGCTGCTCGCCTGACCACATCCTCATATCCCTTGAACCCGTTTGTCCACTTGGCAAAATCCATCAAAATAACAGCTGTATCGTCAACATCGGGGTAGTAATCATTTTCAAACTCGAAAGCCCAGCCACCCGGCTCAACTCCTGTTACATGCACTGACCAGTCGCCAACCGTTTTCACTTCTTTTCTGCGGAACCATTCAAGCGACCTGGAAATTGCCGGATGATCAGGAGAAACTCCCGCCTCAAACAGGGCTCCCAGACTGAGTGCCGTATCCCATATTGGAGAATGACAGGGCTGAACGGATTGCATGTTGTCCCGGGTGAAAACAAGGTCCTCGATCGAAGAAATGGCCCTTTTCAGAAGCGGATGATCATCTGAATAGCCCGAAAGTCTCAGGGCAATAACGCTGTTGGCCATCGCCGGATAAATCGCGCCAAGCCCACCATCTCCCTTCATTCGGGGAATAAGCCATTCAACCGATTTGGAAAGAGCTTTTTTCCTTAAGAACCCCGGCGGATGGCGATTCCAGTGCTGAATGAAATAATCCAGAACGAAAAAGAGGTTTTTCCAGGAAAAAAGCTTTTTATCCCAGGAATACCCGAAATGCACTTCCTCCATGGGTTTCAGAAAGAGCTCATCCACACCCTGTCCGGGTGGTATCGGGGTAACCGGCTTATAGTGATAGATAATCAACAACGGAATAATGACGGTCCGGGACCAGTAGGAAACCGTATAGATCGAAAGAGGAAACCATTTCGGCAACAGAATCATTTCACATGGCAATGCCGGAATCCCCTTCCAGTCGTATTGACCAAAAAGAGCCAGGATAATCCTTGTAAAAACATTGACCGTCGTGGCGCCGCCTCTTTCAAGAATCAAGGCACGGGCTTTTGCAAGAGCAGGGTGATCCGGAGAATACCCCAGAAGCTTCAAGGCAAAATAAGCCTTGACGCTGGCGCTGATATCAGCAGCTCCTCCGGTGAACAAAGGCCATCCACCATCGGCACCTTGAATGGAAAGGATATACTCTGCTAGCTTGCGAAAAAGAACGTCATTTTTTCTTCCGAGGATAAACTGAAACATAATATATTCAGCAGGGATCGTAACATCCGCATCAAGAGGTTCTACCCAATACCCATCAGGATGTTGCCGATCAAGAAGAGACCTCGTAGCCTTTGCTATCGCCTCTTCAAGCCTTTCCCGGAATCCGTGGCCAGAGTCTTTTTCCGGCTTCGGAGACGATGTTGCCTCATCCGACACGGACTGGTCCCCTGACTTTGGGGAGTTAACTCTCTCCATGATGCAAAAACCTCCAGCGATCGGATCGGATCAAACCGCATCGCTTTTTCAGCTTGAATTTCTCTGTCTAATGGGATCATTCTACAGGTGTAACAGCCTGTCTGCAAGAAATGCACATAATTTTGATCATTTTGTGGAGAAAAATGTCTCAGAAATCAAGGAGGAAAGCTTTTTCTATTTCCCGGAGGACCCATAAGAGGAAATTCTGAGCAAAAACCCCCAGAAGAAACCACAAAGAGAAAAAAGGGAGAGTCCCGACAGAAGCGTTGTCGGAAATGGTGGTGAAACAGGATTGGATCGGACAACCCAATGGGTGTCGACAAGAGAACCTCCTGAATGGGACGGCGACCACAGCGACAGAAAATACCGACCGTCATCGGGAGGAAGGAAAAAAGCGTCCTTTGCCCGGATAAAACCTGTTGCCCCTTCAAAAACAGTCAGTGTGCGTCCAAACTCTGTCCATGAATCCATATGATGCCGGATAGTCAGGTAACCGGGAAAAACATTCTGGCCCACTGGAGCGAGTCGAAGCGGAGAAGCTCCACTTCGCCCCTCGGACTCAAGGGTTGAACTCCCATTGCCTGAAGGGACGGCAGAGTCCATCGACATGGATGAGACCCGTGATCCTGCCCCTGTGTTCAACTCAGGATAGGGAATAAAAATCAGTCCAAGAGCCATCAGTCCTGCGGCAAAGAGTCCCAGACGAACATTTTTCTGCATGTCGACCGATATCAGGGGTCTTGTCAACCCCATGACCGAAATGGCCAGTCTGCCAGAAGCCCAGGACAAAAAAATTGTCATAAAAACCAGAATGGCATCATCCCGATAGAGAGCCAGCGGAGCAATCACCGTCAGTAAAGAGGAAAAGACCTGATGTCCAGAAGGATCAGACAGCATTACCCGATAAACCCCCGGATCCCAAAGCGCTAACCGGATACAAATTCCGCAAGAGGAAACCTGGAGGGGAAGAGAAAGAACGGTCTTGCCCGTATGCCAGTAGCGGGTGCTTCCGAAGGAATCCTTCTCTTTGATGATCTTCAAAAGAAGGTTACCACCGGAAGGATCAGGAAGTGCGGTCGGTGGCACATTAAAGGAAAAAGAACGCTGGGATTTGGGGGTCAATGGAGAAAAGTTCACGCCGGAAACATATGCCAGCCGATAGAAGTGAACAGAACTCACCAGTGCAAAAATAATCAGGATTGAAAAAATGAGAGGCAAAACAATGAGCTTGAACTGGCTCCAGAGAACCCAACGAGAATGGCCTGCTGACTGAAAAGACAAAGAGGTTCTCCCAAGCAAATGAGGTCAAATCCTTGAACGGATTTTCTATTTCCCTGTTTTCTGTAATTTTTCAAGATATCTTTTAATAAGGAGGTCTCCCGGGTGGTGATCTCTTAGATCCTCAAATAGAATCCGGCCGGCCTCATTGTTTCCGTCCTTGACCTCTTCAATGGCGAGAAGAAGCCTGTAACCGTGAATCCATGGGTGGTGAGGCAACATCCGGAAAAGAAGTTTCTTTGCGTCGACAGAATTCCCTTCCGCCAGATAGAGCCGGGCCTTGTTCAGCAGAAGATCCTGATTCTCAGGATCGATCCGGAGACCACGGTTCAGCATTTTCTCAGACGAAGAATAATGGCCCTCCCGAAAATCGAGATACGCGAGGTCGTTCCAAAAAACGGTTTCGGAAGGATACAGCCTGGTCCCTTCAAGAAGGGCCGAACGAGCCGAATCGAGATGATTGGATCTTATCTCTCTTGAGTACTCCTCCATCAGGGCACGCTTTGACGGACCTTCTTTCTGAACAGATGAACACCCCTGTGCAGAGAGAAAAATCGAGACAGACAGCATTAAAAGTGCAATCTTTTTCAGAAGCCACTCCAAAGATACCAAAGATAGAAGGTAGGCAACGATCAATATATCTCAAAAACCTGCAGCAACGAATTTTGAAACTTAGTCTCATTTTAAGATAGAAAATCTGCCGCCACCTGTCAAGGTTAAAAACAGCAAACAGAATTTTTTTGGAGGAGAGATAAGAGTCTGTTACTTTCCGGACATAGACAGGTTTTGCACGGATAAAGTTCCACGGGCATACTGAAAATCAGCATAGCCAACCATCAATTGATAACGGGCCTGAATAACCGATTCTCGGGCTTGTCTCAAGGCCGCCTGCGCGTCCATGACATCGACCGAATGAACAGAGCCCACACGATAAGCATCGGAAACCAGTATCTCGTTCTTCTCGGCATTTTTTTGCTCGGTTCTTGCCTCCACCAGGCGCTCTTTGGCATCACGAATTTCAAGAATGGCTTTTTTGAGATCCGTGATGACCTTGATTCGGATCGACCTGCGGGATTCAATGGAAGAAGAGAGGTCGTAATGCGCCTGGGACAACTGGTGCATCATAAGTCCCCCCTCAAGGATGGGGATATTGACAACACCACCAAGATTAATCGTCGAATAAGGTGTGTTGTTCGGAGCATATGGGATAGGGAGACTCCCCTGTGGCATCATCGCCGTAAAAGAC
>DAHWBS010000109.1 GCA_027323445.1 Leptospirillum sp. | reverse complement strand
GGATCTGAAGAAAAAAGTGCTTCGTATTCCTGTGACAAAAAATGGTAAATCCCGAACAATACCCTTATTATTCGAAGCAATGAGAATTCTGGGTAGCCTCCCAAGAAGAATCGATGGATCTGTCTGGGGATTGCAAGACCCTCATAGCATCACCCAGGCATTTGAAAAAGCCTGCAAACGGGCAAAAGTTAAGGATCTGAGATTCCATGATCTCCGGCACGAGGCTACCAGTCGGTTCTTCGAAAAGGGGCTCAATGTCATGGAAGTGGCAACCATTACCGGACATGAGACACTCCAGATGTTAAAGCGCTATACCCACTTGAAGGCGGAGGATCTGGGGAGAAAGCTGGAAGGGTGAGAGCATAGTGGGCGCTTTTCCGAAGGAAGATCCCCCCTTCGGCTCAGCAATGAGGGTGTTCATCCCTTCAGATAGAACCCACATTTCGCACCCTGTCAGGCGAGAAAATAGGAATCGGGATAGGGGCCGACCTTAAGGTTGG
>DAHWBS010000108.1 GCA_027323445.1 Leptospirillum sp. | reverse complement strand
GGACATTTCAACGTGGAAATCGACCTCCCCTATCTGGAATCCATTTCGTCCGGGAAGAGCACGCTGCGCGATTTCGTCGAGGAGTATGTTACCAGGGACGGCAGGAAGATCATGGTGCTGGGCGAAGGTCGCCTCATCAACCTGGCAGCCGCCGAGGGCCATCCGGCCCAAGTGATGGATATGAGTTTTGCCAATCAGGCACTTGGGGCCTCCTACCTCGTGAAGAACCACGGTAGTCTTCCGAAGGATGTGCTGACCCTTCCCGAGTCGGTTGACCGTGAAATCGCTTCCCGGAAACTGGAGGCGTTGGGTGTTGCGATCGAAAGGCTCACCCCCGAGCAGGAAAAATACCTTGCTTCGTGGGAGCAGGGGACATAACGGTCATGAAGATCCTCGTCAACGGCAAGGAAGAGAACGCGAACTCCGGTTCGAACGTCCTGGATTTCCTCAAATCCAGGGGCTTCGATCCCGCCCTTGTGTCCGTAGAGCACAACGGTCGGATACTGGAGAAGGAAGAAT
>DAHWBS010000107.1 GCA_027323445.1 Leptospirillum sp. | reverse complement strand
ACAAGATCGTTCAGGACAAGAAGCCCCGCGAGAAAACCGGGCGCGCCCGCGTTTCGTGTCAGGGCGACCGAAAGGTAGCAGGCGACAAGGATATCTTTTCCCTCCTTGTCGAGAATTTCTTCCGAGAGCCTTTGGACTTTCTTCCAGTCGACGGCGCCAGAAGCCGAGATGGACTGGGTCCGGTCGATTTCCGACTGGAGTTCCAGAAAGCCTTCAAGTTCCCGGACCTCGCGACCGGCAGGGAGGTCTTCGGATATTGCCTTTTTTCCAAGTGATCTGGTCGCTTCAAGATTCATCTTCTGATCAGCCCTTTCATGGACAACATTGCAAATGGGATCACCCTACAGGCTTCCGGACTGCACCGCCCCCGGTTGAGGAGCCGTGTCCTGTTCTCCCGGAAAGCAGTTGGCGATTCGTGACGGAATCCTGTTGCTGGCAAACGGTTTGTCCCTGAGGGAGGTCTGCTGATGGTCCAGATCGTTCTGGTCGAGTATCGAGAGCTCCGAGTCGATCTTCCGGATCTTTTCCCGGATCCTC
>DAHWBS010000106.1 GCA_027323445.1 Leptospirillum sp. | reverse complement strand
ATCTGATCGGGGATGCCTCCGATGACCGTGTCGGGGGCCATTCCTGAAGAGATGCGGGGGATCAGTTTTTGTCCGAATTTCCGGACAAGGAGGTTCAATGGACCAGTTTCACCAATTACTCAATGCACCTTGGGTCGAAGAGTATTTCGGCTATCCCTACCGGATCGGGATCTCCCTGACCTTGGTTATCGGTACCGCAATCTTTTATTATCTGGTGGTCTGGTTTCAGAAATGGCAGGAGGGGTCTTTTTATCCGGATGGCCACCCATTGAGAAAATCTGCCCAGACTACGGAAAGGGGTAGAAAAGAATGAAAATGCGTATATATCTTCTTTTTTTCCTCTCGACCATTCTCCTGCTAGGAATCTTTTTCGTTGAAATGTACAAGGATACTCATCCTGAATGGATGACCTATCAGCGGCAGTATTATCAGCTTCTGGCCAAGATCACGAACAAGCCGGAACTGGCTAACTCGTCTTTGTCCCTGGTTCAGATCTGGAATCCGATCATGAACAAGCCGGACCGTTGTATGACCTGTCACAT
>DAHWBS010000105.1 GCA_027323445.1 Leptospirillum sp. | reverse complement strand
CTCCGTCAGCTTTGCCGGAATATAGAAAGCAGGACTGGATTGCGGCGGCTCAGTTCCATAGGGGCTCTCTGGATTACACTCGATCTATCTATTAGCTGTAACTTGCGGCGTTAGCGCCGATGCCAGCTCAAAATGCCTACGCCTGATTGCTGTAGACTACGATCAATTGCGGTCGGCGGATGCAAGCTGGTGGCAGGATAGTGGTCTAAGGGCCCATAGCTCAATCGGTTAGAGCAGAGCACTCATAATGCTTTGGTTCCAGGTTCGAGTCCTGGTGGGCCCACCAAGTCTTTCTCCCAGAGCGGCGTGGAATTGTATAGGTACAAGGCTGCCCGTATTGCCGAGGTCGTAGACCGTTGGTCATGGAAGCGCACTCTCGGCCGTGCGCACAAAACGACAATAAAGTTGTAGTATTGCGCATATGGCCCAACCGCGCCGAGATGCGTCGCGTCGGCTCTTCGACGTGGCCGAGCAGCAACAAGGCCTGTTCACAACGAAGCAGGCCAAAGCCGCCGGCTTCGCTGAGAATACACATCCCTACCA
>DAHWBS010000104.1 GCA_027323445.1 Leptospirillum sp. | reverse complement strand
CGCTCTTCCACCCGGCGGACATACCGGCGAAATGTCCGCTCGCTCATCCCCAGAATCCGTCCCGCTTCTTCTTGGGTCAGCCGCCCTTTCTTCCACTCGTTCCACGTTTCTTCGAAGCGCATCTTCCGGATCTCCTGCATCACGGCTGTTCGGTCCATCGGGGTCCTCCTTCGACCCCTATTGAACCGGACAACCCTTGCGCTACAAAACCGGACAGATTATGTGCTACCTACACATCCCGGCGCTCCCCTTGCTTTTTCCCTCCAAAAGGATAAAATGCAAGGAACCGTATCCTGACAAGGTGGAAAGGGGATCCTTTTTCCACCGCAAACCATCGAAAGGGGACAACAATGGGTGACATGCACTGGATGGTCTCTCTCCTGGTCGGCACCATCGTTCTGGCCGCACTTCTTGCCGGAAACCAGATCAAAGAGCACTAGGTTCGGTTTTCGACCGGCCTTTGCCGCGTCCTTCGTCCGGACATTCGATTTGCTGATTTCTGGTCTTCCTTCCGTTTTCTCATCCTGATTCCGGCAAGGGCGCGCGACGGACGGTTTCGCCCC
>DAHWBS010000103.1 GCA_027323445.1 Leptospirillum sp. | reverse complement strand
GAAGATTCTTCACCAAAGTTTGCCCTGATCAAAAAAGCGGAGTTTCTGGATCATGGATTTGATCTTAGACCATTGGACTGCGCTGGTTCTTCAGCATTCCGGCCGGTGTCCCAGGGGAGGGGTGTGCCGTAATTGTGACGTGACTTAAATATGATGGCCTTATCTCTCAATCCGCTTCGATCCGGTAAAAGATTGGCAGGTCCCGGAGAAAGCGTTGGAATTCAATGGTTTTCTATGAACTGGATGGCCCTTTTAAGGCGAGTGTGCTGGGATCGAAGCCCAGGCGGCTCACCAGTTTTTTCCCCGCCACATTGTTCTGTGCGATGGAACCTCCCTTTCCAGCATAAATCTGTCAATGGTCGGCCGACGTCTGAGCATAACGCCGGACCATTTCTGAAGAACCCCTTCTCCCCATTCACGACGCGCTAACAGAAGCCATGTCCTGTTCATTGACGAACTCCCGGGATGAAAGGGATGACAGATCGACCTATTGAGCCGACATTTTTTGAACCAAAGCCTGGCAGGTTTGTGGAATCCTTTGATCTTGGTGGGTCCGTGGAAATCTGGGGATTCGAAGGGGATCGCCCATCA
>DAHWBS010000102.1 GCA_027323445.1 Leptospirillum sp. | reverse complement strand
GATCGTGAAAGGTCAGGCCGGTCAGGAAGGTCGGATCCGGTTTCTCTCCACTATTTTCGCATTCCTTTTCGTAGGTGGATCTGGCCCGTGAAACGGACCTGATAAATGTTGTCGTGATTGATAGGGACCGCGTTTGTAGATCGAGGCCAATTTTTCTCCTGAAATTGGGATCAAAACTTCATATTCTTTCAGGAGTTCATTGCAACATATTTGCAACAAAAATTGAATTTTAGAGGAAGGAAATTTTCAAGGATGGCTTAAAATATGGAGCGGGAAACGGGATTCGAACCCGCGACCCTCGCCTTTTCAAGGCAAGGAAAATCACAAAAATAATCCGCATGAAAGCTGAAGAAATCATTGCGGAATTTTTGAAATGATCCGTTTTCGACAGGAGGAAACCATGCGGGTAAGAGTAGATCAACAAGCGGATGCCATATACCTTGACTTGACGGGGGAAAAGATCGAAAGCAGCGAGGAAGTGGCTGACGGCACTATTCTAGACTACGACAGGAAAAGCAATATGGTGGGAATCGAAATCCTGGACGCATCCAAAAAAACCGGAGAGATAAATACTCTCCAACAAATGAGCCTGGATGTGGCCACGTTTTCATGATTTCTGGC
>DAHWBS010000101.1 GCA_027323445.1 Leptospirillum sp. | reverse complement strand
TCTCCGGATCCGGAACCGGGTTCTCGTGGTCGAATTACTCCCTTCCGGCCCTGACTTTATCGGGAACCGGAACCATCGTTCCGGCCAATCGCTCTCCTTCGGGATCCGGATTTCCGGGGAACGGCGGAGGATTTGGTGGCTCTGGAGGTGTTTTTTCGAATCTGGCGGTTCCCCCGCCCATCGAGAACATTGTTGAGAACATGAATCAGAACTCATCGCCAACCCCGCTTGCGGCTTCTTCCGCTTCCGGAGGAAACCTGAGATCCTCCGGCGGAACCGGAGACGGGATCCTCGATGTATCCGATCTGCCAAGGTAGAAGAGGACGGAAACGAAACAACGGACCCGGACTGTTTCAGGACGAAGAACGAAAGAGAGAACGATGCACTTTTTTAGAAAGAGGCCCTTTTTTATTGCGGCGGGAGCCTTCCTGCTCGTTGCCCTGTCGCAACCGGCGCAGGGGGCGCCTTATCCTCTTCCCTTCGACCCCTTTGTGGCGGGGGAGAGCTTCGGGTGCAAACAACTTGTCGTCCCGGGAGCGGAGCTTCTTCCCCGCGATCCGGTGATCGACGCCCGCACCCTTCCGGGATTCCGGGAGGTTCCCATGAAAGACGGCAAGAACCGGACGATC
>DAHWBS010000100.1:401-647 GCA_027323445.1 Leptospirillum sp. | reverse complement strand
ACTTGTGGTCCCATGACATTGATGGATCAACGGCCATCCATGATCTTTTGAAAAACGACCCTTTCCTCTGGAAGCAATGGTATGAGCTTCCCTCCGATCCGGGATCCCGAACTCAGCGACTGGCCGATGTCCGTTTGATGATACATCGCATGTCAAGGAAAATGGATCGATCGGACAAAAGACATTCGGAGACGACCGGACCAGTGTCATCTTCAGCATACAAGGGAGCCTGAATGGCAAAGAACG
>DAHWBS010000100.1:0-391 GCA_027323445.1 Leptospirillum sp. | reverse complement strand
ATCAGCGAAATGAAAGATCTGATCAACCTCGGAAAAGAACGAGGATATCTGACCTATGACGAACTGAACCACGCCCTGCCCTCCGAAGCCGTCGACTCGGAAGAAATGGACTCGATCCTCACCTATTTCGGAGACATGAATATCGATATCGTTGAGGATGAATCGATGCAGGCAGAATTTGGAGATATTGAGCCGGAAGAGGAAGAGATACTCGAAGAGCTTGAGTCCATCCAGAGTCTTGATGCAGAAGAGGAGTCGGAAGAGGCACAGGAAGCCGCCCTTTCCGCTCTCGTCCGCACCGATGATCCGGTCAGACTCTATCTCAAGGAGATGGGATCCGTTCCTCTTCTGACAAGAGACGGTGAAATCAAGATAGCCCAGAGAATCGAGG